>JAUQWT010000139.1 GCA_030835005.1 Ignavibacteria bacterium
AAATAATCCGTTGAGCAAGCTTGCCGCTGACTGGTTCTGGCTTGATATGAGCATTGATAAGTATTTCAGGTTCAAGAATATGAAGCTTACTTTAACGTTTGAAGTCACAAATATACTGAACATAAAAAATGCTGCTATAATTAATCCGGTGACGGGCCGTGCTTATGAATACGGCGACCCTACACCAAACGGGTGGAATGATCCCTCGTATCCGGACCTTCAGGCGCCGCTATCGCCGTATCCGTTCAACCCGGCAAGATTTTTATCGCCAAGGCAGTTAAGATTTGGAGTTTCATTTCAGTACTAAAAGAATTTGAGAAAGACATTATACATATTATCCGCATTACTTGTTTTCGCCTCAACGAGCTTTAGCCAGCTTATTCCACAGCTTGGCAATCAACGGGCCGGAACGTCTTCATTACAATTCCTCAAGATTGGAGTAGGTGGCAGAGCAACCGGCATGGGCGAGACATTTGTTGCAGTTGCAAATGATATGACGGCGCTGTATTGGAATCCGGCCGGATTGATGCAGTTCGAAGAAAACGGCGTTCATTTTTCACACGCAGAGTGGCTTGTTGATCTTAATCACGAGTTTTTCGGCGGTGTTTACAGGTTTGGCAGCAACAATGCTGTTGGGCTAAGCATTACATCTCTTAACACACCCGCTATGCAAAAGACAACTGAATTCCAGCCGGGCGGTACGGGAGAGTATTTTAAATATGGTGATCTTGGTATCGGGCTCACTTTCGCAAGAAAACTGACGCAGCAATTTTCATTTGGGGTAACAGTAAAGTATGTTGAGGAAACTCTTGCTGAATTAAAGATGCGGGGATTCATGTTCGATCTGGGCACTTATTACTGGACTGGGCTCTCGAACACGCGATTTGCAGTTACAATATCAAACTTTGGGCCGCAGGTAAAGCCAAGCGGAAGTATAACCAGCTCAACCGGTCAGACAATATCGGAATTCCAGCAATTCCCCCCTCCTACAATGTTCAGGATAGGCTTTGCATATGACCCGATTGATAATAAAACAAATAAACTGACGACTGCTATCCAGTTGAATCATCCAAACGATAATGCTGAAAATCTTAACATCGGCGCTGAGTATTCATATAAGAATTTTCTATTCTTAAGAGCAGGATACAAGTTCAACGTCGAAGCGGAAAATTATTCAGCGGGAATAGGTCTAAAGGTGCCAATATCTATCACTAAAACCTCGCTCGACTATTCCGTAGCGAATTTTAAGGATCTTGGATTTACTCACCGTTTAAGTATTAATCTTTTGCTTGATAAGAAAAAATAGATATTGAATATCAATAGATCACAAATACTGAGCAGCATCGGATCATCAGTAAAGTGTTGGATGAGTTTCATTACTCTCCTAATTGCTTTATTATTGTTACCCGGATGTGCAGAGGAAGACAAGATTGATCTTTCGCAATTCCCGATAAACGAAGACCCGGGCACAATTGGAGACACAGTTTATATCCCGATAACACCGGTGGTGACCGGATTCAATGAACCTGTTGACATACATTTTGGTTATGACCAGCAGATTTATATTGCAGATAAGAATAATGACAGGATAGTTCAGCTTAATCTTGCCGGGCAGGTTGTGAGTTATTCAAATTTTATTTTACGGCCTAAGAAGATCACACAGGACAGGAATTTTGATCTCCTTGTAATAGGATCGGCTATTGATACTATCCCGCCAAACATTCTTGATACAGTTGATGTAGTTTACAGGTTTAAGCTTCAGCCAAACGGCGGGATTTTGAGTAATATTACGCCAACAGTTGCATTCCGCTCTAATCAGCCTACGCCTATACCCGGCGATCATGGCAAGTTCTCGGGAATTGCAACTTTCCAGGATAACTATTACCTGGTATCGCGCTCAGGCCCGAATAACTCAAGCCCTATTGATCCCGATAATGCAATTTTCAGAATTGACAGATTTGATAATACAAATCCTGTGCCGGAACGATTGCCTGGATTTGAAGTTGACGGGCAGGGATTGATGTCGATCCAGGAAGTTTCAGGTCTAACGACTTTCACATACAATAATGCTGATTTCATTTACATTCAGAAATCATCCAATGCGGCATTTAAAGTTCAGTGGTGTATTTATGATGATGTTGAAGGCACCTATACTGCAAAATTCAGTCCTTCATCAAACGTTGATCTGCTGAAAAACGGCTTAATGATAGAGCCTGCTGATATTACACTTGACCAGTTCAATAATATATATGTAATTGATTCATACAAGGATTCGCTGTACAAATTCAACTCGCTTGGTAAAGTAAAGTCCGAATCATTCGGAGGAATTGGTACATTGGCTACTCAATTTAACAATCCGCTTGGCGTGGCATTCTTCAACAAGACCCTTTATATCTGTGATACGGGCAATAACCGTGTATTAAGATTCATACTTTCTACTGATAATAATTAAAAACAAAACATAAGCGTTATGAAAAAAGTAATTTTATTGCTTCTTGCATGCATGAGTGTGTATGCGCAGGTAATACCAATTGATTCAGTCCGCAGGCAGGATGCAAATGGCGTTCCGCTGCTGCTTGGGCAGACGGTCACCGTACGCGGCGTTGTAACTATGTCACTGGAACTTGCCACTCCGCTGGTTTATTTTCAGGACCCGACAGGCGGCATGATAGGTTATGACGGTAATTTCTGGACTAATACAAATGGTGGTGATAGTGTTGAAGTTACCGGAGTTGTTACTCAGTTTAACGGACTTACAGAATTTACTCCTGTAAACAGCTCAACAGTTCTTGCAACTAACAGGCCGTATTCTTCAAGGGTAGTAACCTGCAGTAACATAAGAGTTAACGGTGAAAATTATGAAGCTCAGCTTATCAGGATCAACGGTGTTACTGCCGTGCATAATACATCAGGTGCAAATGTAACGACATGGACCACAAGTGGAAGCGGTACAAATTACAGAATACTTGTAGGGAATGATTCTGTAGAGATCAGAATATATTCTTCTACTAATATTTCAAATGCTCCGATTCCGTCATTCCCTTTTGATGTTATTGCTCTTGTCAGCCAGTTTGACTCTTCTCCACCTTATACTTCCGGTTACCAGATACTTCCAAGATCATTGAATGATTTCATAACTTATAGTTCCGGGCCGCTTCTAAGTTCTATTACATATTCAAACATTCTGCAAAACAGCGTCACAATTTCATGGCAAACTTCAACTCCGTCAAGTTCAAAAGTACGCTGGCAGCTGGCCGATTCAAATTACCAGGCAATCTCTTATACAGATTCAGTCTCGAATGCTTCTCTGACTACAAATCACAGCATGGTATTAAACGGTCTTCAGCAGGGCAGAATATACTACTACAATGTGAGTTCAACAGATGACAGCGGTACGGCTACAAGTAATATGCAGTATTTCTGTACTCAATCTAGCTCAGCCGGAACTATAAATGTGTATTTCAATAAATCAGTTGATACTACCTTAAGCACAGGTGAAAAAGCAAACGGATTCTTCAATTTCAGAACCAAGCTGGTTGAGAGGATAGATGCTGCGCAATATTCTATTGATATGGCGCTCTATAGTTTCGATGACCTGACCCAGGTACGTGATGCTCTAATAAGTGCTAAGTTAAGAGGCGTTAAGATTAGGTTTGTTTACGACTCAAGGACTAACCAGACATTGGTAAATGATCTGATAGCTGCAGGCATTCCGATAATGAAACGCCCTGCGTCATCAGACTTAATGCATAATAAAATTTTTATATTCGACCACCGCAATACTGCTTCAAGTAATGATGACTGGGTATGGACTGGCTCAACCAATATAACTAACCAGCAATTCTACACTGACGCCAACAATGTTATTGAAATACAGGACAGGACGCTGGCTGCTGTTTATACCCGAGAATTCGAAGAGATGTGGGGCAGTGCAACAGATCTGCCAATTCCGGCAAGATCAAAATTTGGCAGTCTGAAATCGGACAATGTTCCGCATTTGCTTAATATTGCAGGAAAAAGAGTGGAAGCTTATTTTTCGCCCAGCGATAACCCCTCAACACAGATCGAGAACACAATAAACCTGCAGACTGATAACAGTATTTTATTTTGCGTGCTGGCTTTCACAAGATGCAACATCATGAACAGGATGAAGGTTAAATATGATGCTGGTAAAAATGTAAGAGGTGTGTTTGACGATGCCGAAGAAAACAGCTCGTCAAGCGTTTACAGGACAATGAAAGGTCTAAGCGGAGGCGGATGTTCAAACCCGTTGTGGAGTCCCCCGGCAGATGTTTGGGTAGATAACCAAACCGGACAATTGCATCATAAGTATATATTGATAGATGCATATACCCCAACAAGCAGTCCGGTGACAATAACAGGTTCTTTTAATTTCTCGAATAATGCGACATTTGATAATGATGAAAACTATCTCATTATTCATGATGCCAGAGTTGCCAATTTATATTTGCAGGAGTTTTACAGACGCTATCAGGATGGCGGCGGCACGAATCCAATAGGCATTACACAGATCTCGGCTGAGATACCGTCTAAATTCGAGCTGTACCAGAACTATCCGAATCCGTTCAATCCAAGCTCAACTATTAAATACCAGGTTGCTAAATCAGGTAATGTAATGCTTAAGGTTTACGATATGCTTGGAAGAGAAGTAATGGAATTGGTTAATGAGAATCAGAATCCCGGCACTTACTCGGTAACTTTTGAAGGGACGGAATTAACATCAGGCGTATATTTCTACTCTTTATATTCCGGCGGGACTAAGATCGATTCGAAGAAGATGGTCTTAGTAAAATAAAAAGTAAGAAATAAAAAGGAAAAAAACATGAATCATGTATTCATCCGATGACTTAGAGTCATCGGATGAACTGAAATTACTTTCCTACATCTATAATTCGTTTTTCCAGAACTGAGTTTATATTTTTGATCTCTCTTACAGCTTCGATAAGTAAGTCCCTGTCGATCCACCCCGTATTCTTAAACTCCAACTGCTCTTCAACTTCGCCAAAGAACTTTTTGAACTGGCCTGTCACATAGTTATTTGTGGCAATAGTGTATGCAGCTTCATCAGAGATCTCAGACCTGCCGAGATTAAAGCTCAATAGGAAATCATCAGTGCCTGCATCAACTATTCGTGAATCATAACTGTAATTAAGCCCTGATGTATGGAGTATCTCTGCGCCTTCGCCGGCTTTCTGTTTTTCGCGCCTGATCTTTATGTTGTTCTTTATCATTTGCCTAAGGGTCTTGCCGCTCACACTAAATATCTGCACATCGTTGCCAAAAGGATTTATCTCCCATATATCTCCTACCAATATATCACCTTTCAAAAGACTCTTGCGCAAGCCCCCGCCGTTGACAAAGCCAATATCTGCGCCTGTTTTCTGTCGGAATGCATCCGCTTCGAACTGCCCGAGGTTAGATTCATCGCCATAGCCGGCCTTCCAGTCAGTTTCAAGCTTACCGATCACCTGGTTCAGTTCCGGAAGGTATTGTGCTATCATTTTCTCAACTTTCTCGGCGGCTGCCTTATCAAATACGGCGGAATCCAAAACTGTTTCGATAAGCAACCCGTTGAAATTCACAACTGTGTCTTTATCAACATCTACTTTAAGATCAAGCTTTCCCAAATTCCGGCCGTAAGAGCCAGCCTGGACTATTGCAACACCGTTGATCTTAACTGGCTTGAAAAGAGTTGAATGTGAATGTCCGCAGACAATAACATCAACATCTTTGTAGAATTTCCCTGCAAGTTCTTTATCAGTTTCAAGTCCTGAGTGCGATAGTATCACAATAACATCACAGTTTTCTTTTTTCAACTCGCTTATGCCTTCAGTAAT
>JAUQWT010000140.1 GCA_030835005.1 Ignavibacteria bacterium
TTTTCAGCAATTTATATAACTTGTAATATAATGTAATTTGCAAAATTAATGTTGGAGATTCACTTTTTATTTGTTATCTTTGCTAACACTTTTTTAAACTAAACTATAAAATAAATGAAAAGAATTCTCATTGCAGCATCATTGTTCGCTTTAATGTTTCTTTTTGCTCCAAGCAGTTCTAACTCACAGGCGCTTTATTTCTTTGTTACTAATAACACCGGTGTAACTCTGAACAACATATACGTTACTCCAAATGAAACATCAAACTGGGGAAATGATATTCTTCCTAATGATCTTTTCGAGAATTCAACATCCGTTAGGGTTGATATTCCTGCAGATTATGGCTCTACCTGCTTGTTTGATATGAAGATTACAGATCTTGCGGGGAATTCAATTACTTTCACAGGTATGGATGCTTGTAAGCTTCATACTTTGATACTGAACGGAGACGGCACATACTCTGCGATGGAGTAACCGAAAAACCGTAATTTTTCTTCAAAGAATTTGAGGGTCCTGTTTAAGGGCCCTTTTTTTGTGCCATTTATTCAGCCCCAAGTGATGATTTGCTCTTACATTGAATAAATCTGCAATTTTGGGTACTTTTGTATTCTATTTTCACAAAAAAATTAACTGTAGAACAGGAGTTTATAAAATAATGGCTGCAAAAGTTGCAATTAACGGATTTGGAAGGATAGGGCGCCAGGTTTTGAGCGTTATGGCAGAACGCGGATTGCTGGGTAAAGAAATTGATGTGGTAGCAGTTGTTGATGTCAGCACAGATGCAAAGTATTTTGCTTACCAGATGAAGTATGATTCGGTCCATGGAAAATTTAGAGGAGAAATCTCAACCGAAGGCGATGATATAATTGTAGTTAACGGAGAGAAAATAAAATGCATAGCGGCAACTAAATCGCCTGCAGATCTTCCCTGGAAATCTCTTGGTGCAGATATTGTACTTGAGTGTACAGGATTATTTACTGAAATGGAAAAAGCCAGAGGTCATATTGATGCAGGTGCAAAGAAAGTACTTATTTCAGCTCCCAGCAAAGGCGGAGTTAAGACCTTCGTAATGGGCGTTAATGATAATGAGTACGACCCTAAAGAACACAATATAATTTCGAATGCAAGCTGTACTACAAACTGTCTTGCCCCGGTTGTATATGTTCTGCTGAAAGAAGGAATTGGAATTGAAAAAGGGTTAATGACAACCATTCACGCTTACACAGCAACACAAAAGACAGTTGACGGGCCAAGCAAAAAAGACTGGCGCGGCGGAAGAGCAGCAGCCGTTAATATTATCCCTTCATCAACGGGCGCAGCTAAAGCAGTAGGTGAAGTCCTTCCTGTAACAAAGGGAAAACTAACCGGAATGTCGTTCAGAGTGCCTACTCCCGATGTATCTGTGGTCGATCTTACCTTCAGATCTGAAAAAGATACGTCTATCGAAGAGATCGATGCTCTCATGAAGAAAGCTTCTGAGACATATCTGAAAGATATTTTGGGATACTCTAATGAAGAGCTGGTTTCAACTGATTTCATTCATGATGAGCGGGCTTCTATTTATGATTCTCTTGCAACTGTTGGAAATAATCTGAAAGGCGAAAAGAGATTTTTTAAGATCGTTTCATGGTATGATAATGAATGGGGATACTCATGCAAGATAGTTGACCTGCTTATGAAAGTTATTAAAGCCGGATATTAATTTTTTCTAAACCAATTTAACGGGATCATCTTTTTTACAGTAAAAGATTGAACCCGGTTTAGTAGTTTCTTTGGAATATATAAATGAACAAACTAATAATAGACGATCTCTCTGCCGGCGAAATTAATGGCAAGAGAGTACTTATAAGGGTTGATTTCAACGTGCCTATGTCAAAAGAAGAGGCGGGCAAGATCACTGATGATAAGAGAATAGTTGAATCTCTTCCCACGATAAAAAAGATCATTTCTGAAGGCGGCAGAGCTATTTTAATGAGCCATATGGGCAGGCCTAAGGGCGAGAAGAATCTTAAATATTCGCTCCGCCCCATTGCAGAGCATCTTTCGATGCTGCTGGATAAGCCCGTACTTTTTGCAGATGATTGCATGGGAGACTCCACAACTGCAATTGTTAACGATTTACAGAACGGTGATGTACTGCTTCTTGAAAATCTGCGGTTCTACAGTGAGGAAGAGAAAAATGCCGAAGAGTTCGCAAAAAAACTCGCATCATACGGTGATGTTTATATAAACGATGCATTTGGAACTGCTCATCGTGCGCATGCATCAACAGAAGGTGTTACAAGATTCATTTCAAAATGTGCAGCAGGATATTTAATGCAGAAAGAGCTTGATTATCTTTCAAAAGCAGTATCACACCCCGAGCATCCATATGTTGCAATACTTGGCGGCAGCAAAATTTCGGGTAAGATTGATGTTATCAAGAATATGCTCGGCAAAGCTGAT
>JAUQWT010000141.1 GCA_030835005.1 Ignavibacteria bacterium
TGCTCGCCACCAAGCGTCACAACAAACTTTCCGGACTTGATCATAGTAAGTACATTCCAATAGATCATATCCAGTGTGGCTTTACCTCTTCTTTTACCAAAATTCATGGGTTTAAGAGTGGTAATGCCTTGCTCAAAACACACTTCTTTCAGTGTCTCTTCATCAAAGAACTCTACATAATGAGACGCTTCAATAATTGCTTTTGGACCCTTGGCAGCCCCTTTGCCATAAGAAGTGGTTTTTTCATAAGGGCACGAAAGAACTGCAATATTAGAATTCTTAAACGATGAATATTTTTTGTCGATTGCCAGAAAATTTTTATCCCTTGGCAATGTTTTGAAATCAATTGGCATTAGTTTATGTTTGAAAGATTCGGGAATGATTTAAAGCTATCTTACTTCTTTTGCATTAAAATCGTTTATCAGTATTGCTCTTAACTTATCGAAGTTATCCGTTTCTTTTGGAAGTGTCTTTCCATCCGATGAAGCAGACTCCTTAAGAGTTGTGGAGCTTATGAATTCCGAGTTTTTTATCAGGTTAACAGAAAGCGTCTGGCCGAAGTATTTAGATATTTTCCCTGAAAGGTAATCCCTGTAACCGTCAATCAGCTCATAAGTACTGTCATCAACTCTTATCAGAAAGTTCATCTTCTCATCCTGTTCAAAAGTCGTATCCTTAATTATACTGTAAACCCATTTCCTTTCGGTCTTGATCTGGTCTTTTATAGTAATCCAGTGCCCGTTAAGATCACCTGCAGAATTAAGATCCACAACCGGTACGTCTTTCATTGCTTTGGGGGCTGTTGCCGCTGAATTGCCAGCGTGATCATTGGCTGAATCAGTAGAAACAGAAGATTTGTAATTTATTTTAACTCCGCTGTTAACTGCTGCGGAACTGTGCGAAGAAGGTGAAGCTGAAATGTTTTCGCTGCCAGTCTTTGTTGTGTAATGGCTGCCTTTACCTGATTTTAACTCCTTCAGCTCTTCCATGATCTCGCTCAAGTCGCGTGTATCGGTAAATTTGATGAGCTCAATAAGCAGCGCCTCAAGGAGTGTCCTCTGATTTGAGGAATACTTGAACGTGTACTCAGTTTGCAGTATTAGTTTAAGCGAGTTGATTATCTCTATCTGTGAAAACTTGCTGATATATTCCGTGTACTTATGCTTAACATTCTCTGATTCCAGAATCAACTCTGAAGAACCTGTTGAACCGCACACAAGCAGATTCCTGAAATGCTCCGTTAATCCGTCAAGGAATGTCTGCATATCATATCCTTTATTCATCAGCTCATCAAAGTAGTTAAGCAGACCGCTTCCGTCTTTTGAACGGATGAAATCGGTAATGTTGAAATAAACATCGCTTTCAGCCAGATTAAAAAACGATTTCAGCTTTTCGAATGTTATGTTCCCGTCACAATATGATGCCGACATATCAAAAAGCCCCTGCGAATCTCTCATAGAGCCATCACCCTTTTTAGCTATGAAGAAAAGCGAATCGTCATCAATCTTTACTTTTTCTTCTTTTGCAATGTGCCTCAGGCGCGATTTTATCTCATCAATAGTAAGACGCTTAAAATCGAATTTCTGGCATCTGCCCAAAATAGTCAGCGGTACCTTTTCGGGGGATGTTGTTGCGAATATGAAAACTACATACGGAGGCGGCTCTTCCAGCGTCTTTAACAGTGCATTAAAAGAGGCACCTGTTAACATGTGGACTTCATCAATGATAAATATCTTGAACTTAGAGCGTATCGGGCCGTATTTGACTTTTTCTTTAAGCTCTCTTACGTCCTCGATATTACGATTTGATGCGCCGTCAATCTCAAACACATCGGGGTGATTCCGGTTATCGTTGTTTATCTCGCGGCAGCTATCGCAATCGTTGCACGGTTCTTCACCGGGCTTTTTCTTCAGGCAGTTGAGCGATTTTGCCAATAGCCTCGCAACCGTAGTTTTGCCAACACCTCTTGGCCCTGAAAAAAGGTATGCATGAGATATCTTCCCGGTTTTTATGGCATTCTGAAGAGTTTTGGTGATGATCTCCTGTGAAGAAACATCTTCAAAACTTTTAGGGCGCCATTTACGCGCTGTTACTGTGTAGCCTTCACTCTCGTTAAATAATTCTGCCATAGTTATTTTTTGAAATCAATTCCTGTATATAAAATGCTTAGCTTACCGCGTTCAAGGCGCTGCCAGATACAGGCAGCAAAATCGTTATGTGCATCAACCCCTATGTAATCACCAAAGAAAACTCCTTTAACAGGCTTGAACGGTTCTTCAGAGATCTTAGTATTTGTAAATGTATCGCCTCCATCAGTTGAGCGTGCAAGGTAAACCTCGGTATTGGAATCATCGAAGTTTCTTCTGTCATAGTATATAATATAAATATTTCCGGTAATTCTATCAACACTCATCCAGCTCATGAATTGCTGCTTGCCATTTCCCACAGGGTCATCGTTAACCCTTATGGATTCACTCCATGAGTTTCCGCCATCACTGGATTTAATAATGAATACATCTGCATCATTAGCGCCGTGCCTTATATCGGAATAATTCACATAAATATTTCCTCTATATGGACTGTTGCTTATATCACACCCTGTTATAGGAAGCCCGTTGCATCTGAAAATATCAGGTATGTCATAAGTCCACCCCCCGGGCTGAATTCCGGCTTCAATATCATCAGCAAGCCATGTAAGACCGCCATCCAACGAGCGGTCAAAAATTATCTTATCATAAACACTCCACGCAACATATATTTCACCATTTGGCCCAACACATGGCACAGCGCCTTCTGTTGAGTTGGATGAATCAATGCAATCACCCGCAAGCCGGTTGATCCTTAGCGCATCGCTCCAGCTTGCACCCGCATTTGAAGAAAACGAGAACATGATGTTCGAGCTATCCCCCGGCAGCTTACTATCATAAGCATCAAACTGAGTCCACGTAACATAAATATTATTCTTCCATTTGCTATCAGTAAAATCAGCGCAAGCCCACGGTTTATCCTGCTTTTTCGGGGGATTGAGTCCCATATATGTTCCGGGATTTTCATAAGTCATTCCGCCATCGGTGGATTTCTGGCAGACAATCCTGTCTATCCATTCCTTTTGCGACGGGCGGGAGAGATGAAAGAAATACGCGCTTCCGTTTGGATCGAATATCAGCACAGGGTCGCCCCATACTCCAAGTGTGGATGAAGAAATATTTTTATTTACCCACGAGTTTCCACCATCAAAAGAATAATAGTAGTTATCGATGTTCGATCCCGCAACAAGATTATTGGGATGTTTGGGATTTATAGCGATCGATACCTCGTTTGGCAGATTTTCCTTTGTGTTTACCTTAATATTCTTGTATTGCGAAAATACAGAAACGTTAAGCAGGAGGGCTGCAATTAATATTTTAGTCTTAATGGTTTTTTGTATTAATTATTTAACCAATATCATTTTCTTTGTTGAAACGAACTTGCTGCCGCTGTTTACGGATTCCAAAGTATAAAAATAAACTCCGCTTGGTTTGCCTGCTGCATTCCACTCATATTCATATGTTCCCGGGTTCAGTTTCTGATCCAGAAGAACCTCAGTAAGCCTTCCGGCTGCGTCATAGATCTTCAGCGAAACGCTGCTGTTATTTCCCGATGGCACATCAAAGCTTATCTTTGTTGAGGGATTAAATGGATTTGGAAAGTTTTGATGAAGACTGTATGAATCCGGAATTTCTGTTGAAATCTGGTTCAGGCCTACCGGTATGTTTATCATCGATGTCCATACGCTCAGTGCTCCGCTTTCCAGCCTTATCCATATCGGCCTTATGACACCATTATGCGCAGATATATTGTTGTAATCACCGAAGAAAGTTTGTGCAGTAGGTGTAAACGGCGACGGGCTGATTCTTTCGTTTATCCATGTCGAGCCGCCGTTGGTTGAGCGGGCAAGATAAACATCTGTTTGTGCTGTTGTATAATTTCTGCGGTCATAAAATACGCAATACAAATATCCGGTAACCTGGTCTATTGTCATCCATGTGAAAAATTGTTCTTTTCCGGCAGCGTCGTCATTGATACGTATCGGTGCGCTCCAGTTCAATCCGCCATTAGTTGATTTTACCAATTTCACATCACGGTCTTTAGTGCCAACACTATCCAGGTAGTTTATGTAAACCGTGCCGCGGTTTGGCCCGTTGCTTATATCACATACAGTAACAGGCATTCCGTTACCTCTGTATATACCAAGTACTCCCAATCCATTAACCGTACCTGCACCAAGATCCCACCCGCCTGCGTGATTAGCAGCAACAATATCGTTTGCTAGCCAGGTAGTTCCTCCATCTGTTGAACGGTCGAAGAAAATCTTAAAACTGTTCAGTCCCATTGGGCCGCTCCATGCAACATAGATCTCTCCGTTTGGACCAACGGCTGGAACAGCACCCTCTACAGTGTAATCTTCATCAACGCAGTTGCCTCCAAGTTTGCTCAGGCGTGTAATCCCTGTAAAAGTAGCGCCGGCATCAGTTGACCTTGCAAACAGTATTCTTGAGCTATCAGCTGAATTATAACTGCCGTAATTATCAAATTCCGTCCATGTAACATAGATCCAGTTGCCCCTTGAACCGTGAGTAAAATCCACAATAGCCCATTCTTTATCCTGCTGTTTAGGGGGATTGAACTGCCAGAAAGTGCCTGCAGACCAGTTTGCACCTGCATTGGTAGATTTCTGTGCGCCCATACGGTCAATAAAACCGGCTCCGTTTACCAAATGGAAATAGTAAAAATGCCCATTAGTATCTGCAATGATGCATGGATCACCCCATACCTGGTAAGTTGATGTAAGTGTGCTGAATACCCAGTTCAGCCCGCCGTTTGATGACCTGTAAACCTTATCGGTATTTGCGCCCGCTACAATTTGATTTGTATTTTTCGGATTAACACAAATTGAAGGTTCATTTGGACCTCCCTGATTGCCTATCTGTACTGCTGTGTAAATTGACTGCCCCTGAATTGAACTTGTTAAGGATATGGATGAAATTAATGCAATTAATAGTAAAACAATAGTAGTTTTCATTTTGCGGATTTTATGTAATTGTATGGGTAAAAATACTCAATTAAGAAATCAGATTAAAGCTAAAAGTTTGAATTGCCACGACCTTTAGGTCGTGGATTAAAAGCCGGAAAAAAATATGGGGCTTTAGCCCCGGAGCCAAGTCACATGCCGGTTTCAGAATTACACTAAGTTACATCTGACTCAATACTCACTCTACAATTGCAGTCCAAACGCTTAGCTCGGTTGAATCTGCTCTTGTCCATATTGGCCTAATGACTCCGTTAACGGCTGCAATATTCGTGTAATCACCCATGAATGTAGAAGAGACCGGCCGGAAAGGGAAGTCACTGATAATCTCGTTTGCAAAGGTCTTTCCGCCGTCAGTTGAAACAGCAAGATATACATCAGTTGATTCATCATCATAATTCCGTCTGTCATAAAACACAACATAAATAATTCCTGAAAACGGATCAACTGTCATCCAGCTGAAAAACTGATGCTTGCTGCCGGAATCGTCATTTACTTTCGAGGGTTCCTGCCAGCTTAGCCCTCCATCTGTAGAACTCGTGATCCAGACATCGGTATTATTTGTGCCGTTCCTTTGATCAGACCAGCTTATATATAGTGTACTTTTATTTGGGCCTTCACTCAGATCGCAAGCCATTGACGGGAAACCAAAACATCTGTAAACTCCCGGAACTGAGTACTTAAATCCTCCGGGCATTTCAGTAACCGTAACATCTTTATCCAGCCAGGAAAGTCCTCCATCTGTAGATCTATCAAACATTAATCCATTCTGGCTGCTCCAAGTTACATTAACTTCTCCGTTTAATCCAACACAGGGCATAGCCCCTAAAACAGTACTTTCGGCAAGTGAACAATCTGCACCGGAAATTTCATTGATCCTTTTTGCAGTGCTCCATGAGTCTCCTCCATCTGTTGAAAAACTCATAAAAATATTCGAAGCGCTGTCTATTGGATTAACCGATGCACCATCATCATTATATTTGTTCTGTCCGCATTGAGTCCATACGGCATAAATATTATCACGGTAGGGTGAGTAAGTAAGGTCAACGGCTGCCCATTCCTTATCCTGTAAGTGCGGCGGATTTTTCCCCATGTGTGAGCCGTCATTCCACGAAATACCGCCATCAAATGATTTCTGGCAAACTATCCTGTCGAGCCATGTTCCTCCATCTGTATATGCGCTGGAAAGATGAAAATAATAGAAATTCCCCCGGCTATCAGATACTATACACGGATCGCCCCAAACACCGAGAGTCGATGTCAGTTTGCGGATTGCCCACGAGCGGCCACCATCAAGCGAGTAATAATAATTTTCAATATTTGCCGCAGCAACAATGTTGTTCAAGTCGATAGGGTTTATTGAGATCGTTACTTCGCTCGGTTCGTTTTCATTGCTGATAAGAATATTCTGGTATTTTGACTGCGCGAATGAAATGCCTGAGAGCAATAACAAAAGCAAAAATAGTTTTCTCACAATTAATGATTTTGGTTAGAATTATGGCTTATACTTGTTCTGCCTTCAAAATGTTTCCGAAAACTCTCCGGCTTTTTATCCCCCCTTCAATTGAAGGGGGGAGTGAATACCTGAAACGGGTAATAATGATAATTTGACTTAGAGTTTCATTTACGTTTAGCAAAAATGGGGGTTCAGGTTTCCCTTTCAGTACTTTATTTCAAGTGCATCATCTTCATCTTCAAATCCTAGCAGCTTTACCAGATTTACCTGCAGGTAATTCACAAGTGATGAAGTCACAATATCATTAATTGTATTTCCTCCGGGAACTGCGTAGTACACAAGCTTGTATCTTTCTCCGATTTTCGTGATTTTCTTGGCATATTTTACTGCTTCAAACAATCCGCCGATCTCATCAATCAGCTTTTTGTTAAATGCATCTGTGCCAAGCCACACTCTTCCCTGCGCCACCTGTTCAACTTCTTCCTTCGACATTTTTCTTCCTTCGGTTATTGCTGAAATGAACCTGTCATAATAATGGTCAATAATACCCTGAATGATCTCGATTTCCTTCTCATCCAGTTTAGTATATACAGAACTAATATCAGAATTTTCGCCGCGTTTGAAATTTTCAACTTTCAACTTCTGGCCGGAAATAAGACTATCCAGATTCGGAATGGCAGTGAATACACCAATGCTCCCTGTAACTGTCATTTCGTCTGCAAATATCTTATCAGCACTTACGGATACATAATACCCTCCAGAAGCGGCAGCACTGCCCATGGAAACGATCAGTTTCTTCTTATATTTTTTCTTAAGGCGGATAATTGCTGCATTTATCTCTGCAGAGCCAAGCGCTGAGCCGCCGCCGGAATCAACTCTGAGAACTACAATCTTTACTTTCGGATTAGCGAAAGCATCCTCAAGCTGCTTGACAACTGTTTCTGATCCAGTTGATCTCCCTCCGCTTAAATAAGGAATTGGCAAAGTTACCGGCGGGGGAGCCTGGCTTTCTCCCGGAGTAATGCTGGCATATACTCCGACTATTGCAATTTGCGGAGGTTCGCTCCATTGGTCATCCCAAACCGAACGATTTATGGATTTTACAATGTTTGAAGTCTTTGAGTGTGATTCGGATATCTGTTTTGCGTCATCATACCATCCAAGTTTGTCAACCAAACCAAGCCTAAGGGCTTCACTTCCTGTGAGCGGCTGGGAAAGTTTTGTCTTCAGGTAATCATCTAAAGTCAGGTTCCTGCCCCTTACCACTCTTGAAAGCATTTTTTCATAGATAATATCCAGCATTCTGTTTATGACTTCTTTGCCTTCTTCACTTGTGGAATCAAGCAATCCCTGGAAAGTGAGCTTATACTTACCGGCATGGAATACCTGCAGATCGATACCGTACTTTTGAAGGAACTGGTGATAATTCATTACATCAATACTCAAGCCGTAAAAGAAGAATGCTTCGGGCGGCATGATAATATCATTTGCAAAAGTTGCCACATAATATTCGCCAGGGCCTGCATCCTGCGGAAAATATGCAGTTACAGTTTTACCTTTTGACCTAAACCGCTCGAGTGAATTTGTGAGCTCTTCGATGCCGGCATTAATTTCAAACCTCCCGGAAGCGATCGGGTAGATCTTCAGAAGCATTCCCTTAACAGAAGGATCAGCCGCAGCGTAATCTATATCAGCTATTACTTCGTGAATGCTTCTCTTTCCTTTTCCAAGCAGCCCGAAGAAAACATCTTCGGTGTTATAATCCTGCAAAGAGCCGGAAAGTGTTATCTCTATTATCTTCTTGCTTTCAGGGATGATGCTTTTTCTTTTTTCCATTGAATAAGAAAGAGAAAAATGATTACCTGCTGTCCTATATTTGGTATCTACACCATTTGAACCCGTTCCGGGTATTCTGGTAAATGGGTTTGCATACCTAATAGAGGTATTCGGAAAATTAAAACTCATTCCAAGGTTGAAAGAAATCGACTTTGCTCTATTGTACAGCAAAGAATAACTCCCGTTAACATAGAGTCCGTTCATAATTCTGGTTTCGGCTCCAAATTTGAACTGACGATTTTCAAAGAAACCGAAATTATCATATGGAATAAAGCTGAAATCACCCATCAGCGTTAATCTGTCATTTTTAATTGGCCTAATGGCTGCGCCAAAAAGGTACTTGGTTGCAACTACCTGGTTTGCGCTGTACGAGTCATTGATCCTGCATGTAAATGCAGTTGAGAGGACCTCTGATGGCCTATACAGAAAGCCGATACTTCCCCTGTATTTATTCTCTTTTACATTGTCAAAACGTGAAGGAGTTGAGAGCATAGAAAGAAACTGTGCTTCCATGAGCAAACCAGCTGAAAAAGTTTTGTTTCCAAAGCCGAAACCCAATGAAAACTGTCCAACTGCTCTATCCCTTCGGATGATATCCGGTACAAAACCTCTGAAGGCGATTCCAAAGGAACCGGCATTTACCATAAAGTCAGTTTCGTTGAGCTGTACATTCCTGCCGGAATTTTGCATAAAAACATTAAATGCAACGTTCAGTCTGTGCCCTAAGCCCAGTACTGCGGGATTATACCGGAATGCATTTGCACCCTCATCATGCGCTGAAAACAAGTATAGTTCATTGCTTGGATTGAAAAGGTTGAAATCCTGGGTATATAACTTATTTGATAAAAAAGAGATCAGAAGTGAAAAAACAACTAAGGCTAATTTGGTTTTCATGACCCGTACGATAAAGTTGAGGAATGATTTAACAAATATAAATATAAATGTATTATGGAAAAAATAAATTAAAGTGCAGAAGAAATTTAAGTAATGCATTTTTTTGAAACCGGAATTGCGGCTAAAGCCGTTCTTGCTTTTCATTAATACCACGACCTAAAGGTCGCGGCAAATCAAGAATGAATTACATAGTCCTAGCTCAAATCCAGATAAGAATAAGTCACAAATTCCAGATTACTTTTCTTGACCCTCAACCATATGCCCCTCTAACAGAGGGAAAAAGCAGAATACAATAAATTGCCGGAATTACCCCTCTCCTTTCAGGAGAGGGGGTCAGGGGGTGAGGTCGCATATGCATTTTGCACTTCATCATAAATCAACAAGCAGTAACAAAAAAAGCCTGCATTAAAAATGCAGGCTTTGAATTTCTTAATATTAGATCATAATTATTTTATCAACATCATTTTTTTCACATCGGTGAAATCACCCGCGGAGAGTTTATAGAAATAAATTCCGCTCGGAAGATTCACTGCATTGAAATCAAAATTATAATTTCCGGCAGCCATGTTGATATTATTTATCAGCAGTGCAGTTTCCCTGCCAAGCATGTCATATACTTTCAATGTAACAAAAGCATTCTCCGGCAATCCGAACTTTATGTTTGTAACCGGATTGAACGGATTTGGATAATTCTGCCGCAAGCTGAATACAGACGGAACTTCACCGCTGATTGGCTGTATGCCAACAAAATTGCCAACTCTTATCTGGTAAGACCTTTTATGAGTTCTAGGACCGCCTGTTTCAGCGCCTGTGACCTCTACCGTATAAAGTCCTAGGGGCACATTGGCAGTTGAGGTGGTAATTATCATTACGGAATCTGATACACCTGTGAATGTCCTTACATTACCAGGGCTGAAAGTTGGCGTCAACGTTCCCGGTGAAGGAGAAGGTGCTATTGTTGTTGTATATGTTACCTGTCCGGCATATGGACCCATAACAGGATTTCTCATTCTTACAACAGAGGTAGAACTTGCATTTATGCTATCTATTGATTTGGAAAATGATATTCCGTAATCAGGCAGGTAAGCATGAAAATCCTGCAAAGAATTATTCTGGCCTGTATAGAATGGGAAAGTCATTGTTTTGCCTGCCATCCCCTGGTAATCTCCCAGGTAATTGGCATCACCCGGCTGGCCGATCAGTATTACATTCGGATTAAAACTTTGATTGCCTATCTTGAAATTATTAAATGTCAAGCCGCCATCAGTTGAAACAGCTCCCCATGTTTCTGTTATAATATTGTTTAGAGTATCTACTCTTGAATCCCACCAAAAAGACCAAACTCTTCCCAGATCATCAACAGAAACATCTGTCATCCACTGGTCATTAAATGTACCGTCATCATTAACTCTTATCGGACTGCCTGAGCTCCAAGTAAGCCCTCCGTCAGTTGATCTTGTGCAGAAAATATCTGCAAAATCCGGTCCCGGTGGATTAGTAGCATAAATATTGTAAATATATCCGCGCCTCGGGCCGTTTGACATATCAACTGCGATCTGCGGCATCCCGTTTACCCTGATATTGTTCTTAAGAACATTCCTTCCGCCAAGTCCAATTGAACCCGGAGTAGAATGTGAAGAAGCTATGATTGGTGAAGTAAATGTTGCGCCGCCATCAGAGGATATTCTGATGGAAGTTCCGCCTCCATTATACCATGAAAGGTAAACCCTTCCGCCTGGGCCTACAGCAATATTGGGACCGGGATTTGGCGAACCTGAACCCATGTTGCCGATCAAGCTCCATGTAGCCCCGTTATTTGTACTTCTGTGAAAGGCAACTTGCGCACCTGCTGCAAAATTAACATAAGCCATGTAAACATGGTTCTGGTATATTCCGCCTGTTACATCAGCTGCAATCCATTCTTTATCTGCCTGCGAATTAGAGACTGCATTACCTAAGTTTGTCCAGCTTACGCCGCCGTTTGAGGATCTGTAAATCCGCACTCCGCTGGCCAGAACTGCAAGGTATAAATTCCCAAGGCTATCCGAGCAGAACACCGGGTCACCCTGGCTTGCTCCTACATTCACACTTCCCCATGATACGCCCCCGTTTGTAGTATAATACACAAGCGAAGCTCCTGAAAATCCGGTTACTCTGTTATCAGAGCCAACAAAATTGAGCGGATTGCGCACATTTACAGCTATGTCTGTTTCGGCAAATCCGTTTGTAGTGGAAACCTGATAGTTATCAAAAGGTCCAACAGATATTATTGCTTCAATTCCGTATGGATCAACCGGAAAGACTTTTGGAAACTGAAGCTTTAATGGTAATGGAATTGTGCTGTGCCTGGCATTAGGGTCAATTTGAGAATTAGTACTGCTAACTGCAAAAAAAAGCAATAAAGCTAAAGAAGAGAGCCACTTAGTCATCTGTAATTTTAGATTGGTTTATAGAACTTAATCTTAATAATATTATATAAAGAGCACAAAAACAACTTAGAAAAGTATCTTAAAATAGTAGAATTCGTTAGCTTCTTTTACGGTTTAATGCAGGAAAATGAAATTATATAGCTGATCAAGTTGTTTTTAAGTCTGATTAATCATTGAAACTTCGATTAAAATAGATTAACTTTATTTAATGAAAATCCCAAATTTCTTAAAATTTTGCACAATAGCTGCACTTTTGTCAATACAGGCATGCTCTACATTCAACTATAAGACTTATGATGAAAAACAAAACGAGAATATTGACGACCCGGATCCGAATTATGAACTGACTTTAGACCCCGATTTCCAGGATTTCACCAGCTTTATGTTCATTGGCAACAGGACTGAGAACTTCAGCACTTATTTCAACACGTATTTTAACGCAAGCGAAAATTTCGATGATGCTTATACTGATTATGTAACACGTGTTCTTGCAAATTATAATGTAAGACAGGATTCAATATTCGCAAAGCCCGTATTGTCTCCTGAGTCCATTGATAAGTTCAATGTCACGATTGAAAAAAGCTCCAAAGTGATACAATATCATAAAAGCAGTGAATTCCTTGACAAGGCAGTTTTGCTTGTAGGGAAATCTTATTACCTGCTTGGAGATTACCTCAAGGCAGAAAGAAAATTCGGCGAGTTCATTTCAAAACTTAAGTCAAGCCGTTACCTTGATGAAGCACTTCTATATCTTGCCAAAACACAGTTAAGGCTGGATAATGAAAAGCCTGCAATAGAACGGCTTAATGATCTGATCAAAAATTCACGCGATGAGCAGGTAGTTTCAGAAAGCTACCAGTCAATTGCCGAATACTACCTTAACAAAAAGGACCATGAAAATGCGATAAGGAATTTTAAGGAAGCCATAAAATTCTCGAATGATAAAGAGTTCAAAGCCCAGATGCAGTTCCTGGTTGCCTCTGTAACTGCAAAAACGAACTCAAAACAGGCTGCTGTTGAGTTTGAAAGGGTGCTTGATTACGATGCTTCGTTTGACCTTGAATACCTCACTAAATTCAATCTTGCAAATAACCTGATATTAAGCGGAAGCTTCCCGAGAGCCAATACATATATTGAAGATATGAATGTGAAGTATAAGGATAACGTGCCCTATCTTGGCCAGATAGCTTACTTAAGGGGGTTCTATTTTGAAGAGAAGAAAGACCTGAAAAAGGCTATTGATCAGTATTATGAGGTAATCAAGAATTACCCTTCAACAATACCATCTGCAGATGCAAGTTTCAGGATAGGCAATTATTTTGAGAACAACAAGTTTGACTTTCTGAACGCGCTCAGATATTACAGGTTTTCTACTGAACAGAATCCTGCGGGCACCTTTTACGGGAGCTCTTTTGCCAAACTGAATATTCTGAAAAGATATTTTCAGCTTCGTTCGGCAATTGCAGGGAAGGAAATCAAAACTGATTATGACGATGAATTCAGAAAGAAAACAAGCCTGACACCCGAGGATTTTGATCCAAATAATCTGCCGAAAAATAATGATGAGGGCAAAAACGGCGGGCATAGCGGCTCCGTTGTTCCGACGGATGACAGTACAAAAGGAAGTAAAGAAACAGATTCATCGAAAATTGAAATTGCAGATACAACAGCGATTAAAGAAGTAGATATTGCTGCTTCGAAATTTGAACTTGCTGAGCTGTTCCTTTATGACCTCAACAGAACAGATTCGTGCGAATACTACCTGCTTGACGCTCTTGATGAATCTATTGATTATGAATTCACCGCCAAAGTGCTTTTTGCGCTATCTGCCCTGTACAGAAAGCTTGAAAATAATACAAAAAGTGATGAAATACTCAACCGAATAGTTAAGGACTACCCTCTATCAGAAGTAGCAAACTCAAGCAGAAGACTTTTGAACATAAGCGTTATTGATAATACTAAAAGGGACGAGAGCGATAGTATGTATAATTCAGCTGAGTTGAGTTTCATAAACAAAGATTACAGCACTGCTTTGGATGGATTTAAAAATCTCCTTGTTTCATACCCTTCAACTGTGCACTATGACAGGGCACTATTCGGCATCGGGTGGATCTATGAGAATGTACTTTTTAATAATGACAGCGCATATATTTATTATTCCTCACTTATAAAAGGCGCGCCGAACTCTGAGGCTGCTGCAATTGTTATGCAGAAAGTTGAAGAGTATAACAACTTTAACAAAGTGCCTGTTGATACAAGCGGCGTAAAGACCGATTCAACTGCTATTGACGGGAATAGTATCGATCCCGGGCAGCTTTTGAAAGAACTGGAAGATTCAGAAAAAAAGAAATCAGATAATGGCGAAAACAGCGAACAGCCGCTGCAAAAAAGTGAAGATGAAATAAAAACGAAGACTGAAGAAGAAGTGAAAACGAATGTTGAAACAAAAACAGAGGAAGATATGATACCTGTTGATACACCAAAAGAAAAAGAGCAATGACCGGAAGCTGTATTTTCTGTAAGATCGCTGCCAAAGAGATCCCTTCAGATATAGTTTTTGAAAATGCAGATGTAATTGCATTCAAAGATCTATCGCCGCAGGCTCCAACTCATATCCTTATCATTCCGAAAACACACATATCCACAACAGAAGACATTAATGACTCAAACAGCAATATTGCCGGAAGGATGATCTTTGCAGCCTCAGAAATTGCAAAAGGACTTAAGCTTGAAGGTTATCGTTTGGTTTTTAACTGTAATGAAATTGCCGGACAAACTGTTTTCCATGTTCATTGCCATTTGCTTGGCGGCAGAAACTTTGGCTGGCCTCCGGGTTAGTTGGAGTATAGTGTAACCGAAGCTCTCTTCTGAAATATCTTAAACATTAATATTTAAGTTTTTTGCCTATGAAGCGTTTAGTCAGTTTGTTTTTCTTATTGATCTTTTTCGTTTCCTGCCCGGCAGTATCACAGCAATATGCCATTGAACAGTATTTGAATATCCGGGGAGCAAGTTCGCCTGAGTATTCATTTGATAACAGCAGGATCTATTTTACGATGTCTGTTACCGGGACGATTCAGTTGTGGAATGTTAAGGAACCGGGCAGCTGGCCAAACCAAGTGACATATTTCAAAGACAGGATAACAGGATACTCTCCTAATCCAAAACGTGACCTGATACTTGTGGAAAAAGATGAAGGCGGTTCAGAATACGACCAGTTTTTTTTGATGAACGGAAGCGGTACTGATCTTAAGATGATCACAGACCCTAAGCCGAAAGTACTGTATGGATTCGGCAGGTGGAGCGATGATGGTTCTTTCTTTACTTACTTTTCAAACAGCCGCTCACCTTACTTCTACGATATTTATGTTTACGATGTTGACAGGATGTCTCATGAGATGATCTATTCAAGCGATCACTCTAACTACCCTTCGGCTATTTCACCTGACGGCAATCTCATTGTGATCAGTAGGTCATACACAACATATGATAATGACCTTTTCCTGCTGAACCGGAAAACCGGTGAAATAAAATTGCTGAGCACACACGATAATTTCAATGACCCGGCTGAATTCCGCGGAGCTTCATTTGATAATACAGGAAAGAAACTCTACTTTTCCACAAATCTCAGGAATGATTTTTTCAGGATATGTGTATATGATATTGAAAGCGGGAAAACCGAATATCCGGAACTATCATACCAGAATAAATACCGTGATCGCGATCTTAGCGGAATGTTTTTTTCACATGACAGGTCTGTTATGCTTCTTATAGTGAATGATGAAGGTTATGACAGGCTGTTCATGTATGACCTTGCCGGCAGAAAAGAGATTAGGATCCCTGAGCAGCTGAACAGTTCCAGTATTACTGCAATAAAATTTTCAAGGGATAACTCGAAGCTGATAATCGGGATCAATTCCTATGCTAATCCCTCTGTACTATATGAATGGGAAATCTCTTCTAACACTGTAAGCCAGATCACATATCCGTCTATGGGGGGAGTGGACCCGGCCAGCTTTGTTGAACCTGAACTTGTAAAATACAGATCGTTTGACGGACTTGAGATACCGGCATTTCTGTATTTGCCGAAATCGGGAAATCTGAAAAATCTGCCATGCATAATCTCTATTCACGGAGGGCCAGAGTCACAGGCAACATACGGTTTTTCGGCGGTCTTCCAGTATTTCCTGAATGCAGGGTATGCAATTATTGAACCAAACGTCAGGGGCAGCTCCGGCTACGGGAAAAAATTTGCATCACTTGATAATGTGAAGGCAAGAGAAAGTTCTGTTAAAGATATTGCAATGCTTGTGGACTATCTCAACAGCAGGGGAGATATCGATCCTTCAAGAATTGCAGTTTACGGGGGGAGTTACGGCGGCTATATGGTTCTTGCATGTATGACATTGTATCCTGAACTGTTTGCGGCAGGAGTTGATGTAGTGGGAATTTCAAACTTCATCACTTTTATGCAGAATACCGCTGATTACAGAAGAAAAAACAGGGAAAGCGAATACGGCAGCCTGGAAACTGATACGGAATTCCTCAAAAGCATTTCGCCCTTAAATAAAGTTGACAAGATAAGATCACCTTTGATGATAATTCATGGAAGGAACGACCCCAGAGTGCCTGTTGGCGAAGCAGAACAAATGCATAAGGCGATTATTGATAGGGGCGGAAATTCAGAACTACTGATATATGATGATGAAGGTCACGGTGTTGCAAAGATGAAGAATAAACTGGATATGTATCCAAAAGTGATACGGTTCTTGGATAAATATGTTAAGAATAAATAAAAAAAGGAGCATCAGAAGATGCTCCTTTTTCTTAAAAACGCAACTTATTTCACGCCCTGCAACGTGAACTTTTCGACTTTGCTTTGAACCGGTTTTTGAGACATAATATAATCATACACAGCGCCAAGATCGTCGTCAGTGATAGTCTTGGCCATAAAATTCCAAGCCATGGGAGTATTATATCCTCTTGTCTTGATATCCAGGTTAGCCGGGTCAATACATGACTTGAATTTAGCTATGAATAATTCCTTTGTCATATTTCCAATTCCGGTTTCTTTATCTGGAGTAATATTAGCCGATCTAACAATTGAACCGTCGGGCATAGGGAATTCAACACCGCCTGCAAACTCTTTTCCGGGCAGATACTTTCCCTGGTCACTTTGTGTATGGCAGAATTTACATGCAATTCCGTAATACTCGCCCTGTTTGATCTTGTCTGTTCCGTCAGGCCTTTTGCCGAAATTATTTGCATCGGCGGGAATTGTTCTGAAAATTACATTTACAGGGAATTTAAGGCTTCTATCAGGAACTTTGTACTTAATTGCCGGCAGTGTTTTTATATACGCAATTATTGAATACAAGTCTTCTTTATCCATACCTGCAAATAATGAATAAGGCATCATTGGCGCCAAGAACCTTCCGTCTTTGCTTACTCCGGCGGTGATTGCCCGGAATATCTCTCCATCTGTCCAGCTGCCAATTCCTGTTTCTTTATCTTGTGTAATATTTGCAGCAGGAACAAAACCTGCACCTTCGCCGTAATCCATACCGCCTTTTCCTTCCGTTCCTGCGACCACGGGCATGCTGAATTTGTTGATATCACGGTCTGAATGGCAATCAATACAGAATGCAAAGCCGTTAGCAAGATACTTGCCCCGTTCGAGCCTTTCGGGTGTTGCCTCGATCTTTAAGTCCGGAGCAGCGCTAACCTTTGGGAACGCAATATTCAAATATGCGTAAACGGCCCCTGCCAGGACCAACACAACTACAAATAGTATGAAGAGAATCTTCAATAATTTCTTCATTATTATTTCCTCCTTTAGATGGGGCGTAAAATGATAATAAATCTTCAATTAGTCAATAGGGGATAAAAAAAAATCCCGCTTTAAAAGCGGGATCCTAATTCAGCATATTCTGGATTTATCTTATTTCACAAGTATCATTTTTTTAGAATCATTAAAATCGGGAGTCTCTATCCTGTAGAAATAAACGCCGCTTGTCAGGTTTGTTGCATCAAACTGTGCGGTGTAAGTGCCCGGAATCTGGTTCTGGTTCACAACCCGTTTGATCTCTCTGCCGAGCATATCAAAAACAGTCAGTTTTACAAAACCACCCTTAACAATACTGTAAACTATATTTGTCACCGGATTAAACGGATTAGGATAGTTTTGCCCAAGCTTGTAGTTCTCAGGTATCTCATTATTATAATTTATGATCCCCACAGGATTTACAGTTTCCCAAACACCCCTGCCGTGAGTACCAATGCGCAGTCTGTTTGTTGACTGGTTATAATCCAGATGCATTGCAACAGTATTGGGAAGTCCGTCGGCAAGCTCTGTCCATGTTGTCCCGTAATTGTTTGTAAAAAATACTCCAACATCCATCGCAGCGTAATAAATGCTTGTGGCTGCGCCGGGGTAATATATCAATACGTCGTTTGTAGGTGAATCCGGAAGGTTTCCGCTGATATTGACCCATGAAGCGGCCCCGTTAGTTGTCTTATAAACTTTGCCTGCGCCGAATCCGGAATATGATATTACTGCAACATTTGCAGAATCAGGATGAACATAAACACTTGTGATAGTTCTTCCCGGAAGCCCTGCAGTTACATTTGTAAATGTAACTCCGCTGTTGGTGGATTTGTATATGGTTGCCCCCGAAGTAGCATACATTACAACCGGTGAAAGCCTGCCCGCAGGTGTAGGACGGCTGACCGCCAGCTCTCGAATGGTACCGCTTGTTCCGCTTGATATCGGAGACCAGCTTGCTCCCCAGTCAGTTGTCTGGAAAACCTGCTGCCTTGCAGTATAAAAAACACCTGACTGCGTTGGATGAGAAATTAACGGCCCTACCCATGCGCCGGAGCCCGAAAGTCCTGATGTAGCGCTTTGCCAGCTTACACCTCCGTTTGATGAGCGGCGAACGCCATTGTTCTGGGTTTCTCCAAGCATGTAAAGCGGATTCTGCGAATGGAAACAAACCTCACCGCCATCGCCGCCAAAAGCTGCAGCCCAGTTGAGCGTACCGGTTGTGCGCTGTGTGCCGTTATCCTGTGTGCCGCCAAGTACGTGTGAAACGTTTGAAGGATCGGATGCTATTCTGTAAAACTGCGTTAATGTTAATCCTGAATTCAGATTTGTCCAGCTTGTTCCGCGATCTGAGGATTTCCATACGCCGCCATCATTTACTGCAAAAAGCTCATTTGCATTCAGCGGATTGAAATCTACGTTATGCTGGTCAACATGTACAGTTCCGCCTGCGTATCCGTTTGTGATATTCTGAAAGCTTGTACCGCCGTCAGTTGTTCTCCATATATCAATTGAACCTACATAAGCAT
Organism: Ignavibacteria bacterium; assembly: GCA_030835005.1. Lineage (GTDB taxonomy): Bacteria > Bacteroidota > Ignavibacteria > Tepidaquicellales > OLB5 > OLB5. The sequence goes on from JAUQWT010000141.1 coordinate 19,037, forward strand.
AGTTGGGGTCAAACGGATTCACCTGCATGTAAAAATCATACCATGCCTGGCTGCCGCTGAAATTTGTGCCGACTGCAACAGGCGAAAAATTCGCCCCTCCATCGGTTGACTTGAAAACAGAAATTGTACTGCCTGAATATACTGCGCAATAAAGAACTGACGGAGTATTTCTGCAGATCGCAAGGTGATTCCTTGTTCCCATCGTCAGTGTCGCATTTGGAGTGAAACTTGCTCCTCCGTCTGCAGAAACCTGGTATCCGGTTCCGCTTCCTGTAATGTAAGCATTTGTACCGTTTGGCGAAAATACTACATCATCACATCTGCCTGCAATTACTTGTGTCCATGTAACGCCTGCATCCATACTTTTGTACAGACCGCTTGTCCCCATCGCTGCAAAAAGCTGTGAAGAGAATCCCGGCCTGATAACAATTCTTGAACAATAAGTTAAAGAAGGAAGACCCGATGTATAATTTGTCCACGAAATGCCGCCGTTGGTCGATTTCAATATGCCGCGTCCGTAATAACTTGCCCCGCTGTATGTTGCTTCACCTGTTCCGTAATAAAGAATATTAGTGTTTGTTGGGTCAATAGTAACTGAACCGGATGACATTGATACTTGTCCGTCTGTTAGCGGTGTCCAGTTAGTTCCGCTGTTAGTGGTTTTCCAAAGTCCGCCAAATGCAGCGCCGATATATAATACTGCAGGATTGACAGGATCGTACCTAACCGTAGTTACTCTTCCGGAAATATTTGTGTATGTCGGATAGAATCCCGGAGAAGGACCAATAGATACCCATGTTACGGCATTTTCAAGTGCAAAGCCGGTTTGCTTACGCATATCCATTTTCTGATCCATTGCTTTGCTGTATGCATCCTCCGGAAGGTAATTATTAGGGAACATTCTCTGTTCGTAAAACCACCTTTCACGGTTGAATGAATTCCTCTTGCTGATTGATTCATCGGCATTCTCATACGGATTGCCCGGAATGTATAAATCCTGAGAATTCACTAAAGATATGACCGAAAACAAAACAAATATTAATAACTTTTTCATTTTGATTGATTAATGTTTTGGAGAGGTTATTTACAAATTTAATGGAATTTCGGTGATAATCCAAGACGATAAGACGTTATTTCTTCAGTAAGAGATCAATAATTTTCAAGAGTTTATCTTTTCTACTTTTAATTGCAAAATTGATAATTATATGCTCCCTTGATCTTGCCCCTTGAGCGGCAGGGGAATCAAGAGCTTTTAGTAAATTACTGCGCAGATCATTCACATCTTTTTTCCCCACTACATAGCCGCAGCCGTTAATAATCTTCGGGAGTCCATTTACATTTGAGCCTACCGGGATGCACTCACACATCATTGCCTCACAAATTGTGCTTGGCATGCCTTCAAACATTGAAATCTGCGCAAATACTTTAGCTTTGCTGTACTGCTCTATCAAACTTTCATAACTCACTATTTTATGCAAATGCAGGTTTGGCAGATTTAGGTCAGTAAGTTTCTTATAAAATTCGTCATTAAGCCCAATAAGTACAAACTTAACATCAGTCATAACCTTTGCGGCCTCAACAAGCATGTCAAAGCCCTTTCGCCTATATTCATCATCATTAATTATCAATCCTGCACTTATGACCGAGCGTTCTTTCTTCGTTCCCGGTATCATTTTGAAAATTTCCGGGTCATAACCAAGATGGAGTGTTTCAAAGGGAGTTTCTATCCCCGGCAAAAAATACTTAATGCCGTCATGAAGCGGTTCTTTCCCGGGGATATCTGAATATATAAAAGTGTTCACATTGTCTATCAATGTTTCATCCACCGGCAGTATAAGGCTGCAATTTTTTAAACTGAATGTTGCGCAAAAATTCCGGGCTCGTTTCTTAAACGAAGCATTTGTGAATACTCCGCAATTAACCTCCGGTATATAAGTGCATTCATACCCGCCGGCACAGATGATACTTTTTTTACCGAAGACCTTTGCAAACAATACAGGAAGGAATGAATGATAATCCGCAAACCAGATATAAACAAATTTGAATTCCCAAATATTGAACAAAAGATAAAAGTACTGCTTGAGCAAAGCAAAAATTGTTGAAATGCCCTTTGATGTCCTGACGTCATTTACCGTAACGTCATATTCAGTTTTTAAAAGCTCAATATCGTTTGTTATGAATTTTGGATTAAGGGTAAATTGTTTCACAAATAACGCTTTTGTTCTTTCCATTTACTTTACGCGCTATTTTTTACGGGCTATCATTAAGAAAATTGCCGAATCTCTATCCTTCACCCTTTGGGGAGTAATCATATCTTCAATCATCATTTTAAATTGATATACAAGAGATATTGGCGCAAGCAATATCCTGCCAAATCCGCCAAGCATGTTTGCAAATGAGTTAAAAAAACTAAGTCTTAGCTGTGAAGTGAGCGCTAACTGCCCCAGTATCGGCACACTGCCTTCAACTTCGAATCCATAGCTTTCCAGCAAGTGCCTGAGGCCCATGATAGTCCACCGGTTATAATCGTAAGGTGATGCGTGGAACTGCCAGGTGCCGTGTGTTGAAAGCAAAAGCAACCCGCCGGGTTTCAATATCCTGTAACACTCATTCATATACTGCTCAACATCAACAACATGCTCTAATACCTGTGAGGAGAGAACTATATCAAACTCTCCGTCAACAACACTTAATCTATCGCCCGGCTCTATCTTAATATCAGCTTTGGGATTGCCGCCGACATCAACACCCACGTACTTATTAACCATGCCCTCAAATAAATATTCATACGGCCTTACGCCGCAGCCGTAATCCAGCACGCTATACTTCTCTCCCTGCTTCATTAGCGGGGGAATAGTGCTCTCGTATGCTTTGCGTGTAAGCACTCCAACATAGTAATACGGATCCCACACCGGCGGCTTAATAATTGATAGTACATCTTTGGGGAGCTTGCTGTAGATCATTCAGTATTTTAGTTTGATCAGATACTTGTTCACAAAACCTTTGATATTTTTAACTTCAACTTCTTCAAAAAACTTGAATACATATAGAAGCAATGGGAAAAGCAAAACAGCTGTAAACTTCATTATTAATTGCAGTACTAAATTGCTGATCTCAAAATAAAAGAAAGGGAAAACCAATACCAAATAGCACACCAACATAGTGAATATTTTCGACCATTCGTATTCAAAAAAATAGTTTTGTTTAGAGTAGATGTAAATTATAACAACCAGGACAACAAAGCTGATCACATTGGCAATTGACGCACCGTATATTCCAAACGCGGGTATTAAGAGAAAATTCAATGCAACATTAACGATAAGTGCAATTGTATAACTGTAAAAGACATATTTTGTTTTTTTTGTAACATAAAAACTAAATACACCGATGAAGTGAATACCATAGAACGGCATTGAAAGAATGATCCAGGGCACATATTTTGATGCTATCCAGTATTCAGTTCTGAGTGTGAATATTTTTATCAGATTAGGTGTAAACAAAACAATGATAAGCGAAATGAAGATTACTCCGAAAAATAAATATGTTGTTGTCTTTGTGAAAAATCGTTTTGCATTACTGTCACTCAGTTTTTTCCATGAGAGTACTGCAAAAGCAAGAGTGAATGGTGATACTATAAGAAAGTTGATCAAACCGGAAATATTACTTGCCAGCCCGAAGATCCCTACATCATCCAGGTTAGTCAGATTACCCAGTATGTAGCGACTGACTTGGTTCAGCAATGTAATCACTAAGCTTGCAGTCATAATCGGAAATGAATATTTAAGAAGCCCTTTTAATAGCTCGCTTTCAAATCCGATTTTTATATGTTTAATGAAATAAGGCAGAAGTATCATCAAGATTGCCAGTGGCGCGATTATTTTTGCAGCAAAAACGCCTTCAAGCTTGTAAGAAGTGTATTGCAGGAAATATATCTGAAGCAAGAGACTGATCAAAGTTGAAAGCACGGCCAGTATTGAATATGCTTTTGCCTTTTCTTCAATTCTCAGAAGAAGAAAAACTATAAATGAAAATGTTTCTACAACTGCAATTAGTGAAGAGAATACTATCAAATTTGAATAACCTGTCTTGTCAAAAACAACTAAAGAGATCGGCAAGGAAAAAGCATATATGATGCAAACTAGTACTAAGTTGAAAATCAAAAGGAAAAGAGATACTGAAAACAAAAATCTCTTTTTCCTTGTATTGTCGGTGATCTCCAGATACCATCTTATAACTCCCGATTCAAACCCGAATAAGAAAACAGCCCACAGTATCTGCCATAAGCTTTCTGTTAAAACGTAAATTCCATACTCTGAAACTGTAAAATTAAGTGTTAATAAGGGTAGAAGTATAAAAGCGATGAGTTTAGTTGAAATCCGGCTTAAGCCATATATTGCCGATTGTTTTAGTGTATTTTTGATGTCCTGTATCAATCCGCAATTATATAAACTTTTGTTTTCTATTGAAATTCAATAAAAAAGGCGGGTATAATAATTTCCGCCTTAGTTTACTTCTGACTTTGATATATTATTTGATCAAAACCATCTTTCTGGTTGACACGTAGTTTTCTGCAATTATCTTATAGAAATAAATGCCCGAACTTAAACTGCTTCCATCAAAATCATACTCGTAATAACCTGCCGATAGTTCCTTATTTATCAATGTTAATACTTCCTTTCCCAAATTATCAAACAATTTCAACGTGACTTCTGAGCTTTTGGGCAAAGTGAATTTTATTTTTGTCGCAGGATTAAAGGGATTTGGATAATTTTGGTTAAGAGAATATACTTCCGGAATTTTCGTTGTGTTAGAAATCAGACCAACAAGGCATTCATCCACAAGTATGTACTGGTTAACAGAAACATTTGAATACCTTTGTATATTTCCGGTTGTCCACTTCACAATTACAGAATCCACATTTGAAGCACTTCCAATCCCAACATGCTGCCACAGCATGTTCTGTGAGAGGCAGCCCTGGCCACCCGTTACTTCTCTGATATAAGTGTTTCCGCCGGCTTTAACCGTTACTCTGGCACCTATGCCGCTTTTGTTTAATGTGCACCCTTTTAATTTAATTCCAATGTAATTTCCGACCGGACAGTTTATTTCATAAAGGATATCATTACGTGGTTCCCCGTTTAGGCCGTTGTTTGCATTGAAGATCTCCATCTTACCATCTGAATTTATATCTGTATATGTAGGTGATATTCCAAAAGTAGTTTCGGAAATTACCTCATCTGTGATGCGGGTAAAAGATCCTGCTCCATTATTTTTGTACATGAAGCTTGGTCCCCAATTAACAACATAGAGATCAAGTCTGCCATCATTATCATAGTCAAACCATGAGCAGCCAAAACTGTTTGGTCCCGATTCGTTATTTGGCAACGTTGATGCTGCAATCGAAAATGTCCCGTTTCCATTATTATGATACAACCTGTTATTTGAGTTATTGTTAGTAACAAACAGATCCAGCCATCCGTCATTATCATAATCACCAAAGGTTCCTCCTGAACCATTTGCGTTATCACTTGGTATGACATTTGAAGTCAAAGCAAATGTTCCATTACCGCTATTTCTGTACAGAAAATCATTCTGTCCGTAATAATTAGCAACAAAAATATCAGGCCATCCGTCATTATCGTAATCACCGATTCCGCAGCCACGGCCATAACTTGCATCATTTACTATTGTACCTGAAGTAACTTTCGTAAAAGTACCATTCCCGTTATTATGATATAGAAAGTCACTCTGTGATAGACCATTCACAACAAATAAATCAAGCCAGCCGTCCTTATCGTAATCAAGCCAAGCGCATCCTGAACTGCTGCTTGTCTCATTGACAATGCTTCCGCTTGTGATTTTCGAGAAGCTGCCGTTGCCATCATTATGGAATAACAGATTATTCAAGGGATTTTGGTTTCCTGTACTTACAAATAAGTCCAGCCATCCGTCGTTATCATAATCTCCCCAAGTACAGCCAAAGCCTCTTGTCATCTCTGCTGCGATTGGCCCTGTCATTATTCTGGTAAATGACCCACCATCATTCCTATACAGAAGTATGGGATAAGTACAGCTTTGGCATCCGTCATTATATGGTGTAACAACAAGATCCAGGTCTCCATCATTATCATAATCTCCCCAAGCACTTCCTTGCCCATAACCTCCATCATTAACAATGTTTCCGCTTGTTATTCTTGTAAAGCAGGGGACAGTTATTGCTCCGCCGCCGTTTGTTGTTTTCAGTAATGTTCCGTTTGAGCCGCCAATGTAACCTGTATTTGCATCAAGCATACTTATTGTATTGTATGTCGAAAATGGGCTCGGACTGTTCTGATAACCCCATGTTGTCCCCAGATCAGTTGATTTGATTATCTTGCCAACCCCAATTGCCCAAAGGTTTCCCGGAGCGGCAAAAGCTATATCGGTAAAGTTTACCGTAACACCTGTGGATTGCTGCAGCCAGTTTGTGCCGCCATTGATGGTTTTAAATACTACACCGTTTGCCCCGCAAACCAGCCCTGTATTGGCATTCACAAATACCATCTTTTCAAAGCTGAACGATGATGATTGTGACTGAGGAATCCACGAATTGCATCCGTCTGTTGTTTTCCAGATCGTTCCTGATGACCCGCATATCCAGCCCGTGTTGTTATCAATAAAATAAGCACCTTTAAGAGTATTTGAAGTGGGCGGTGTAAGCAGATTCCAGTTAATTCCGTTATCTACTGATTTGTTCAGTACAGTAGGCGAGCCGCCAACTCCGTAACCGGCAGAAGTTGATGGAAATGCCAGTGAATACACCGTTCCGGACCCGCTGGTCTTTATATCC
>JAUQWT010000142.1 GCA_030835005.1 Ignavibacteria bacterium
GTAGTTCCGGATTTCAAAGAAAATGAACTAAAGCACTTGCTTGGCAAAGTTGCAAAAGGAGAAAGAATAGAATCATTTGAAACAAAAAGACAGAGAAAGGATAAATCGATAATCGATGTTTCGCTTACACTCTCACCAATACGTGAAGAATCAGGAATAGTTACCCAGGTTTCCGCCATTTCGAGGGATATTACATTCAAGAAACAGGTTGAGGAAGAACTCAGGAAGTATGCAGAAGAACTTGCACTTTCAAACGAAGAGCTCTACGTGTTTTCATATGCCGCTTCACACGATCTGCAGGAGCCGCTTAGATCCATTCAGAATTTCCTTGAAACTCTGAACAAGAAATACAGGAAACGTCTTGGCCCTGAAATGGAAGAACAGATCTCCGCAGCAGATGATGGTGTAACCAGAATGTACAGGCTAATTACTGATTTCCTAATGTACTCAAGGGTGGGAACAGAAAGAGCCCCAAAAGAAACTGTTGACTGCAATCTTGCTCTCAAAGATGCAATTGCCAATCTGGACGCTGCTATAAAGGAAAGCAAAGCAAATATTAAACAGTTTACGCTTCCCAAAATTTTCGGTAATTTTGTTCAAATGACTCAAGTACTGCAAAATTTGATAGCCAATGCAATCAAATACCAGGGCGAAAATAAACCAATGATCGAAATATCTGCTGAAAAGAAAAACGGAATGTGGCTGTTTGCTGTAAAGGATAACGGTATTGGAATTGAACAATGGTTTTCAGAAAGGATATTCATAGTTTTCCAGAAACTCCATGATCACAGAAAATACCCCGGCTCGGGGATTGGGCTTGCACTTTGCAAAAGAGTAATTGAAAAGCATGGAGGAAAGATCTGGTTCGAATCTGAAGTGGGCAAGGGCACTACTTTCTTCTTTACACTTCCCATAATGGAAGAAAAAGTTTCTGCGGGTAAAAAGAAAAACCCTTAAGCGGATAATTCCCTTTTTAAAGCTTCTCTTTCAATTTCCAGCTGCTTTATTTTCTTTTCAATGATATCAAGTTCTTCCGGCATTGAATCAATTTCAATTCTAAGCTTGCTAGCGGCTTCATCTATCAGATCAATGGCTTTATCAGGAAGGAATCTCTCTGTAATATATCTTTGGGAAAGCACTGCAGCAGAGACAATTGCAGAATCAGTGATCCTCACGCCGTGATGAACTTCATATTTTTCTTTCAATCCCCTTAGTATAGATATCGTATCCTCAACAGTTGGTTCATTTACCATTACAGGCTGAAATCTTCTCTCAAGAGCTGGGTCTTTCTCAATATATTTTCTGTATTCATCTAAAGTTGTAGCCCCAATTGCATGCAGCTCTCCCCTGGCCAGCGCAGGCTTAAGAATGTTCGCAGCATCCATTGCTCCTTCAGATTTACCTGCTCCAACAAGTGTGTGAATCTCATCTATAAATAAAATTATCTGGCCTTCGCTTTTTTTCACTTCGTTAATAACAGCTTTCAAGCGCTCTTCAAACTGTCCCCTGTAACTGGCTCCTGCAATAAGTGCTCCCATATCAAGCGCAACAACGGTCTTTGATCTCAAGTTTTCCGGTACTTCTCCATTAACGATCCTGAACGCAAGACCTTCAGCAATTGCAGTTTTTCCAACTCCGGGTTCACCGACCAAAACCGGATTATTCTTCGTCCTTCGGGACAAAACCTGCAAAACTCTGCGGATTTCGTCTTCTCTACCAATCACCGGGTCAAGTTTCCCCTGCTTGGCCAATTGATTCAGATCACGGCCATATTTCTTAAGTGACTGATAGGTTTCTTCAGGGTCCTGATTTGTTACTCTCTGATTTCCCCTTACATCCATTAAAGCTTTTAAAATATTTTCCTTGTTAAGACCCTGAGCATTAAGTAATTTTCCGGTACTGTCTTTATCCTCTGTAAGTGAAATGAGAAGATGTTCAACACTCACATACTCATCCTTTAACTGGCCTGCTATTTTAAAAGCATTATCAAGCACTTGCTGCAGGTTTGCAGAAAGAAACTGATTTGATGCAGTGGCAGTTGAGACTTTTGGAAGTTTATCAATTAACGCGGATGTTTTAATTTTAAGTGCGTCAAGATCAGCGCCGATCTTGCTTATCAAGGAAACTGCAATGCTTTCTTTATTTTGAATCAAAGCAGCAAAAAGATGCGCCGGCTCAAGCTGCTGATTTGAATAATTAGCAGCAATTTCACCTGCTGCCTGCAAAGCCTCCTGGGCTTTTATTGTGAATCTATTGAAGTTTATAGCCATGTCTATTCTACTATACTTTTATTGATAATTCATTTTTCAAATTTTCCAGAATATTATCTGTTGAAAGGTGTTCCATTCCGACCAGTCTTGATAATTCCCGAGCATCATACTTCTGGCCATGTGACCATAGTTCTTTCAGAAAGTCTCCGGCCTTTTTACTGTGAAACCACATTTTTCCAAAAGAAGATCTAAGCTGGTTTTGAAGCCCGGCCTGCAGGATCCATGCAAGAATATAGCGGGCGCAGTAAAAATTCGGGTCCACATCAATAAGATAATTTACGCCTGAATATTCAACTTTCATTATCTCAGTATTTACATCCGAGTAGTCTTTTCTGCTTTTTGCATTATCAGTAGAAGAACTTAGTTTGAGTTCATAGTGAAGCTTTGATGCCAGTCTTCTAAGGCTTACAAGTTCTTTAAAATATTTATACTTGAAATATTCTTCGTTATTTACATTGTTCACACCCAGATAATAATTCATCCAGTTCTCGTCCATAGTAAGGTGATCAAAGTTAACAGCATACGCTTCAGATACAGAAGAATCGCCAAACCATTTATTCTCCATTTGCAATTCCATATCTGTATTTGCAAAATGTAAAGCATGCCCCAATTCATGCAAAAATGCATAATAATCATCTTCCCCACCCCTTGGCGGGAAGACTAGATACACTTCTTCGGGAATTCTTGTATAGGTACAAAAAGCCCGGGAAGTCTTGTTCTCCCTGTTTTCCAGATCATAAATAATCCTTCCTCCTGCACTCATATCAATTCCCATTCTAGTAATAAAATCCGATATATGTCTGTACATATGTTCTTTTGGAAAAAACCTGTCAAATTCCGGAGCCCTTAAAATAAAACTCAGATCATGCTTTTTCAGTTCTCTCAGCGGAAGGTTTACTTTTTCCTTAGAATAACGGTAGAGGTATTCATCGTAAAGGTCATTAGTATTCAGCACGAAATCCTGCATCATTCCGTCAAGAGAGTAAAGATCAATTTCAGAAAAATGGTGAAAAAATTCAGATCTGCTCTTGAATCCAAGTATGGACAATTCATGAGTTTCTTTTCTATATAGTTTTTCAAGCAAGGGGTTCAAACGACGTTCTGTTATCGACTCAATGACATCCTGCATTCCGTCCCTCTTTGTTCTGTCTTGTTCATTTAGAAGATATATAACTGCGCTCCTGTAAGGAACTTGTGAACCATTTCCGGTCTTAATGCGAAGCTCAGATTCCAAAGAAAGGAATTCGTTTAAATCTTCCTTTAATTTCTGAGAGATTATCTCTCCATAAAAGGATTCTAACAGGAAACTCAACCGGCTTTTCTCATCGTTTTGGCAAGCCTCCGAAAGACTCTTCTTAATTATCTCAAGATTCTCCTTCGAAAACAGATCCGGATATTTATCAGTTACACTTTCAAAGTCCACAGTATTTTTCAAGCCAGCACCCTGCAAGTAAAACTCTTTACTTAGCTCACCTGTGTAAAGTTCTATTTGCCTGCGAATTTCCTGAATATTCATTGAGTTCTAAAGTTAACAAAAATAACATTTAAAGTAGTATCAATCAAATATATAAAAAAAGCGGTATCACTACCGCTTTTTCTTAAAACAAAGTTAAAGACTATTTGACCAGTATCATTTTTGCTGTTTTAACAAATTCAGCGGCTTCGATCCGGTAGAAATAAATACCGCTTGGGAATTCTGCAGCATTCCAATCTGCTGAAAATTCTCCGGCTTCAAGTTTCTCATTAACCAGTACCGATACTTCTCTTCCGAGTATGTCAAAAACGGTGAGTTTCACTAAAGATGCTTTTGGTAATCCGAATTTAATATTAGTTGTCGGATTAAAAGGATTCGGATAGTTTTGATTAACAAAGTAAACATTTGGTATTACCTGAGAAATCGTCTGTATCCCGATAATCGAGCGAACAAAAGTTATAAGGAATGAGTTATTTGTCTGCAATGAATCAAGCTGAGTAAAACTCTTTACATTCCACCTTAAGCGCAATGAATCGCCGACATTTGCTGCGCCCCAAGCAGTAACAATAGAATCGAGTGTCCCTTTTGTTATCGAAAATATTGTATCATTACCATTATTATTAGAGAATCTGCTGAATACATTCGAATTATTGATCGTGCTCAGATTCCATTTATACTTAATTTCAGGAAGAGTGCCTGCACTCGTAAACGTGAAGTTCACTTTTGTAGTATCGCCTGAATAAACATTCAGCCTGTAGAGCTGCGGCGGATCAATTACAGAAAACGTATTCAGATTGGGTCTTATCTGAAATACGCTATCACTCATATCTCCGTTGGAAACATTACCTGTCTCATAGACCCGCACTTTACCTTGTGTAATTGTCGGGATATAAGGCAAAGTCCAGTCAGCAAACCTTTGAGTGGCGCTTACGTTATTCTGAATAGTGCTCCAGTTAGTTCCGTTGTTTGAAGAGTACTCAATATTAACATTCCCGGTTGTGCTTGTGCCCCAAATAATTGTAGTTAGCTGTCCGCTTCTTAATATTTCGCCTCCGTTCGGGGTTGCTACAAGAAAACCGCTGAAGGGTATCAAGCAAGGTGCATTCTCTGCATTTGTTCTGATCAATTGGGTCGGCAATGGTCCGAAACCTTTTACCAAAGAAATTGAACCGTTCAAATGGCAATAACTCATTATTGTTCCAACGATTGCGATTGGAGGCCCGCCATAACAGCCGCCTTCAGTTGCATAACAACTGTCAATTGGTCCTCCGGGCCAGGTGCAGCTATGCGTGTGAGGAGATCCGAAATTGTGTCCTGTTTCGTGAGACACAACCATAATATCCCATGAATAAGCAGGCAGATTATTAAATGTCCCGTCAATATCACTGAATGCATAACCATAACCATTGTTCACATTAGCACAAAGCTGGTTGACCCAGGCAATACCGCCTAACCCTCCCGGTCTGGTAGTTATGTAATGAGCAAGATGTCTGGGAATAGCAGTCATATTTGAATTCCAGTATGATCTGAATTCATTAAGCAGCGTATTAGAACTTGTTCCGGTATAAGGATCGTTTATGTTATCCCAAACTCTGAGATAAGTTGACATGATCTGAACATTAATATCTCTGGTGTAAATTGCAGAAACAGGAGCAAGAAGGCTCAGAATATACTTTGAAGCATTTTCTACGCTGCCGTACCGCTGAAAAGTTTCATAATCAGATTCAACAGCGATCTGGGTTCTGATGATCTGGCTTGTTGAGTAATCGACAATTCCCGGCTTCAGGTTTTTCTGCATTTCAAGAATCTCTTTTGGTATCTCAAGACTTTCTGCGCCGCACTTAAAATCACTGTTTGCCTTGGTTTTGCTCTGCTGGAAGAAAATATAGTCGGAATTCTCATCTGTAACTTCTTTTCTGGAAAGTACAGCAACATCTCCGCTGGAAACTATCATTGCAGAAACGTCATTCCTGAAGAATGTCATCACAACCAGCGGAGAATTCTTATCTTTCAGATCAGAAGTGTAAACAACGAAAGAATTATTCATATCTACCGGTCTATCACCGTTAACAGTGCCTGCAACAATTTTGGCACCGGGTGCAAGAATCTCGAATTTATTCAACGCCAGGCGAATTACTGAATTATTATACGGGACTTCAACCAAAATTGATTCAGATTTTCTTTCAACAATCTGCCTGATTGCATTTAAGTCTACATCTATGATTTTAGCGTCATCAACAGCACTTCTGATTTCCGCGGAAATTGAATTTGTCTTGTTGATGTTAACTTTAAATGGAGAGAGATTTGCAGGCTGGGCGATTAAACCTGAAGCCAGCATCAGGAACAAAATGAGGATGGACGTAATTTTTTTCATTGAAGATATTTAGTTTATGATTAGGTTAATTTAACTTTTGGATCAAGAAAAGCGTACATAATATCTACTAATACGTTCACAACTATGAAAATCACTGCAGTAAACAATACAGTTCCCTGTATCATAGGAAAATCCAGCGATAGTATTGAGTTTATCGCAAGCAGCCCGATTCCGGGCCAGTTAAATATATACTCTATGAAAAATGTTCCTCCAAGCAAAGCCGCGAGCCACGCACTGATTGTGGTTATAACCGGATTAAGCGCGTTTCTCAATGCATGTCTTATAATAACTTTCCATTCACTAACACCCTTAGCTCTTGCAGTTCTTACATAATCCTGTCCAAGTACATCAAGCATGCTTGATCTCGTCAACCGGGCAATTATAGATAAAGGTCTCAAAGCAAGAGTAAGCATCGGCAAAACCAAATAAATCATTCCATTATTAACATACCCTGAGATCGGAAACCATTTGAGCCAGGCTCCAAATACGAGCGCCATGATGAGCCCCAAAGCGAAAGGCGGAAACGAAATACCGAACAATGCAATAAGCATTGATGCATTATCTGCAAATGTATATGGTCTGACTGAAGATATCACTCCAATTAGAATCCCAATAATTGATGAAAGAACGAGTGCCGAAAAAGCGAGCAAAGCGGTTGCCGGAAATGTCTCAAGAATCGTTTTCAGTACATCTCTGTTTGATGAATATGACCTTCCCAGATCTCCCTGTATAGCTTTGAACATGAATCTGCCATACTGTACATATAAAGGATCGTCAAGTCCAAGCTGTTTTCTTACTGCATCAATTGAAGCAACATCAGCACGCTGTCCCAGCATAAGCCTGGCGGGGTCACCGGGGATCACATACATCAAAGAGAAAGTTACTGTTATCACTCCAATAAGAATCAGGATAGAATACAGTAACTTTCTTAAAATATAAGTAGCCATGAATTATTTTATAACACGTCTGGCTGTTACGTATTTTGCATTGTAATAATCTTCATTCAGCGAGCTTGTTTTAACTCCGCCGCTTGATGAAGAATGGGCAAATACACTTTCTCCAAGGTAAATGCCTACATGCGATATCCTTCTACCCATTGTGTTAAAAAACACCAGATCACCGAACTGAAGATTTTCCCTGTCAACAGGTTCTCCCACAGTTGATTGCATTATGGAAGTTCTTGGAATATCAACTCCCAATGCATACTTCATCACTCTCTGGCAAAAAGCAGAACAATCAATACCATTAGTAGTTGTTCCGCCCCATAAATAAGGAGTATTAATTAGCTCAATAATTCTGATCATAACAGCATCCCTGTCAACAGAGTTGTTGGAATATTCGGAAACAATGTTTGTAAGCGTCTCAAGGTTAGACTGCTCTATCAAACTTTTTTTCTGAATACCAGTCAGGCTGGCTACTTCTTCTGTTTTCTTGGTCTTTTTGTTAGTCTTAACGCTGTAATCACTGTCGCTTGCTGAACACCCGATCAAAGCTGTGATCAGTACCGGCAAGAACAGTAAACCGATGATTTTCTTTTTTATTATCAAATAGGTGTTTCCTTTCTTTTGTTTAGTTTAGTATGTAATATAACTTTTATTGATTACTAATAAAAGCTAAAACCGTGCAGATAACTCTATGATATAAAACAACTAATAATCAAAATAAATTCCATTGATTTGTTTATTTATCCAGCCAGGTAAATCTCATATTTACTCTGTGCATCGGGTCGAGGGCATATCCTCTGACAAACGGCTGGACAAGCCTCCAGTCTTCATCATAATATATGTACAACATTGGTGCATCAATTGCCGCCAGCTGGTCGGCTTCTTCGTAAAGTCTGTTTCTTTCACTAACATCTGTGGTTGCAATTGCTCTTTCAAACAGTATATCAAACGCAGAGTTCTTATACCTGAAACTGTTGATCGGGCTTTTATCTTTCGGATTTGCAGGAACATTCTTTCCGTAAAACAGGTTCAGAAAAGTTTCCGGATCTGGATAATCTGCATTCCACCCAAGCCTGTAAAAATCAGACCTTCCTGCATCAATATTATCCAAATGCTGGGCAAACTGAAGCAACTGAAGCTTTACTGTCACACCGATCTCTTTGAGCATATCCTGAATAGCCTCTGCAATCTGTGTATTCCTGCCTCCGCCTTCATTTATATTCAGGGTTACTTCAGGGAAACCTTTGCCTCCGGGGTAACCAGCATCACTCATGAGCTGTTTTGCTTTCGGAAGATCAAAGCTGTATCCCTTGATCTTTTTTGCATTATAATTTGGTGTAACAGGCGGCACTATTCCATATATTGCCGGGTCAGTTGCAGAACCCTGCATTACATACTTCAGGATCTTGTCCCGGTCAACAGCATAATTAAACGCCTGCCTAACCCTGACATCGGAAAATGTTTTACTTGTGACAAGGAATCCATAGTACTGAGTAGATAATGCAGTTTTCCTTTGAACTACGAATTTAGAATACTCCGGTGTAAGGGTTTTATCTTCATTAACAATTGTTTTAAAAAGCTCATTGGGGATCCTGTATGAATCATAAATATTACCATTTCTGAATTCAAGAAGCTGCTGCGAAAGATCTTTTATGAAACGGAATTTCACTCCGCTTAAATAAGGGATACTGTTCCCATGAACATCCTTGTCCCAATAATTTGGATTCCTTTTCATATTAAGTTCAAGATCCGGAGTCCAGTTCTCAAAAACAAACGGACCTGTTCCAACAGGATTTTGGAAAAAGTCCTTTCCGTACTTTTCAACTGCTTCTTTCGGAACAATATAGGCGAATCCAAGACACATATAATATATAAATGGTGCGAAAGGTTTGGTGAGCTTTATCTGAAATGTAGTATCATTAACAACCTTATAGCCGTTCACATCTTTTATTCTTGGTTCCCTGCTTTCGGCAATAGACTTAGTTATTTCGTCGTTGAATTCCTTAGCACCTTCAACATAATTCTTGTAAAAATCGAAGCCAAGGCTTCCGGTTCTGGTATCAAGCACTCTGGTAAAAGAGTATTTTACGTCTTCCGCAACAAAATGTCGGCCCTTGCCTTCAGGGAAGCATGGATTATCATGAAATACAACATCGTTTCTCAAATGAAAAGTATAAGTTAATCCGTCGGGAGTGATCTCCCATGTTTTAGCAAGCATTGGAATCAGCTGCAAGCTTGTGTCAAGATCAATTAACAGATCATAAAGCTGGTGAGATACATGATGTGATACAACATCATTCATTCCAACGGGATCCAGGCCTCTGATATTTTCATTCTCATTAGTTATCATGATACCGCCGCCTTTAATGCCGCCTTTAAGCTCAACCAGATTGTCGTCACCTGATTTTTTCCCGCAACCGATAAAAACCAGCAGTGAAATTGATAATAAAGGAATAAATGCAGTCTTGATCTTGATTTTCATAATACTAAAGATTTAGTTTTAGATATTACTTATACTTAAAAAATACGCCTGTATTTTTTACGGGCGTATTTTGAAAATATCTTTTGTTGGAATTCCCTGCTTAATTAGCCAAGATATGTCTTCAATTGTTTGCTTTTCGAAGCATGCTTCAATCTTCTTATCGCTTTTTCTTTGATTTGTCTAACTCTTTCTCTTGTCAGCTTGAATTTCTCACCTATCTCTTCAAGAGTTAAAGGGTTTTCCTGATCTAAGCCATAATATAATTTTAATACATCACGTTCTCTTGGACTCAAGGTATTTAATGCTCTTTGGATCTCAATCTTCAGTGACTCATTAATCAGAGTATGGTCAGGCAAAGGTTGGTTCTGGTTCGGCATTATATCAACCAGCCTGCTATCTTCACCATGAACAAACGGTGCATCTATAGAAAGATGCCTTCCTGAGATCTTTAAAGTGTCCGATACTTCGTATAACGACATATCAAGCTGCTCTGCAAGTTCATCTGCGCTGGGCTCTCTTTCAAACTCCTGCTCAAGTGTACTGTAAGCTTTGCCAATTTTATTAAGTGCCCCTACCCTGTTAAGCGGAAGCCTGACAATACGCGATTGCTCAGCCAAAGCCTGCAAAATAGATTGTCTTATCCACCAAACAGCATATGAAATAAATTTGAATCCCCTGGTTTCATCAAATCTTTTTGCAGCTTTGATTAGACCAAGATTACCTTCATTGATCAGATCTCCAAGAGAAAGCCCCTGGTTCTGATATTGTTTAGCTACACTAACTACAAAACGCAGATTAGCCTTGGTCAATTTTTCAAGTGCCTTCTGCTTTTCTTTTTCGTCGCCGTATTTTATTTTTTTTGCAAGGTCAATTTCTTCTTCAACATCAAGAAGCTCTACTTTCCCTATCTCCTGCAGATACTTATCAATTGACTGGGATTCCCTATTTGTAAATTGTTTACCAATTTTCATAGGCGGTAATTACATAAATTAAATTATTAAAAAAAATTCAGAGATTCGTAAAACCTAAGCCGATGTTTCAAAAAGATCGATCTTATTATCTTTTGCTAAAGTAACAATCGCTCTTTTACGTGCCGGCCTGAATCCCTCGTACCTGCCTTTTTTAGTGAATTGGGATTTGCGCTTTCCTTTAGTAGTAACTGTTCTGATACTATCAACCTTTACATTGAATTTGCCCTGTATTGCATTCTTTATGGCAACTTTAGACGCATTTATATCAACTTCAAAAGCATACTGATTCTTCTGCTCCTGAAGCAAGGTCATTTTTTCGGTTATAACCGGTTTTACTAAAATACTTCTTACCATGATCTTATAATTGTGGCTAAGTTTATTTAATTAAAGGCTTGCATAGTTCATCAAGCGCACTTCTTTGAATAAGTATAAGCTGGTTATTTACCAGGTCATATGTTGCTGCATTTGATGCATTCAATACACTGACCTTACTGATATTCCTGCCCGATTTGTAAACATTATCATTATCTTTAACTGTAAGCATAAGCACTTTTTTGCCATCAAGGTTCAGGCTCTTAAGTATAGAACTAAAATCTTTCGTCTTAGGTTTCTCGAAATTGATATCCTCTACAACCATGATCTCGCCATTTTTTGCTTTGAGACTAAGTGCACTTTTGCGGGCAAGCTGTGCAGACTTTTTAGTCATGCCAAGTTTATAAAGATGAGGCCTCGGTCCGTGAATAGTTCCGCCGCCAACCCAAACCGGAGAGCGGATGGTTCCGCTTCTGGCTGTTCCTCTGCCTTTTTGCTTCCATGGTTTTCTGCCGCCGCCTCTGACTTCACTTCTTTCCTTGGCTTTATGTGTGCCCTGCCTTTGGTTAGAAAGATAGGTCCTTACTGCCTGGTATATCAAGTGATGATTAGGCTCAACTTCAAAAATACTGGACGGAAGATCTACTTTTTCTTTTGATTCAGACCCGTCAATTTTATATACATTTAATTGCATCTTATTTCACCTTATAAATTTCAACTAATCCTGAAATCGCTCCGGGAACAGCTCCCTTGATCAATAAAAGATTAGATTCAGGAATAACTTTTACAATTTTTAGATTTCTCACACTTATCTGGTCGCCGCCAGTTCTTCCGGCCATTCTTTGACCTTTGAAAACCCTTGATGGATATGAACTTGCACCAATTGAACCGGGAGCCCTTAATCTATCGCTTTGACCGTGAGTAACAGAGCCGCCGCCGAATCCATGTCTTTTTACTACTCCCTGGAATCCTTTGCCTTTGCTCTTGGCCGTTACTTTTACAGACTCACCTTCTTTAAAAAGATCAGCTTTAAGTACATCGCCTATCTTCATCTCGGCAATATTTTCAAAATCTCTTATCTCTTTCAAAAACCTTAAAACGGGAAGATTCTTCTTCTTAAAGTTCTTTACCTGGGGCTTTGCAAGCCTTTTTTCTTTTCTTTCTTCAAAACCCAGCTGAACGGCCGAATAACCGTCATCTTCAATGGTTTTTACAGCGGTAACATAGCATGGACCAGCTTCTATCAGAGTGCATGGCACACTTGAACCATCATCAGTGAAGACCGAAGTCATCCCGAGTTTTCTACCTATTAAACCTTTCATTACTTTTCCTTATGTTTTGATTTCAATATATACGCCGCCGGGAGGATCAAGCTTAGTAAGCGCATCAACTGTCTTTTTGTTTGAGTTCAAAATATCGATCACCCTTTTATGCGACCTTATTTCGAACTGCTCCCTTGACTTCTTATCAACATGCGGTGATCTTAAAACAGTATAAACAGCCTTCCGGGTTGGAAGCGGTATCGGTCCCGATACCACTCCACCGGTTGATTTTATAGTTTTAATGATCCTGTCTGTCCACTTATCAATAAGCCTGTGGTCATAAGATTTTAATTTTATCCTGATTTTTTGCGGTGTCAAGTTAGTCCTTACCTGATTTAATATTATTCAATAATTTTAGTTACAACACCAGCACCAACTGTTCTTCCGCCTTCACGAATAGCGAACCTTAAGCCTTCTTCCATCGCGATAGGAGTGATCAGTTCTACCTTTAAGTTGTCAACATTATCACCCGGCATAACCATTTGTACGCCATCGGGTAAGTGAACAACACCTGTTACGTCAGTAGTCCTGAAATAGAACTGCGGCCTGTAATTACCGAAGAACGGAGTATGGCGTCCGCCTTCTTCTTTTGAAAGTACATATACCTGGCAGTTAAATACTTTGTGCGGAGTAATAGAACCCGGCTTAGCAATAACCATTCCTCTTTCGATATCTTTCTTTTCCACACCTCTGAGAAGCATTCCAAGATTATCGCCGGCAAGACCTTCATCAAGCTCTTTCTGGAACATTTCAATACCTGTAACAACTGTTTTCTTGTGCTGTCCAAGCCCTATAAGTTCAACTTCTTCGCCCATCTTAACTTTTCCTCTTTCAACTCTTCCTGTAGCAACAGTTCCGCGTCCTGTTATTGAAAACACGTCTTCAACTGACATCAGGTAAGGTTTATCGATCTCCCTGGTCGGCTCAAGTACATAACTATCAACTGAATCCATTAGGTCATAGATACACTTCAAAGCAGGATCGTCGGTAGTTGAACCTTCTTTAAGTCCGGCTTCCATAGCCTTGAGAGCGCTTCCGCGGATAATAGGAATCTCATCTCCGGGGAATTCGTAGCTGTTAAGGATATCCCTTAACTCTGATTCAACAACTTCAAGAAGAAGCTCTGCATCTTCAGCAGTCTTTTCCTGCTCATAGATCATATCAACTTTATTCAGAAATACTACTATCCTTGGAACACCAACTTGCCTTGCCAAAAGGATATGCTCTTTTGTCTGAGGCATAGCACCATCATTAGCGGCAACAACAAGAATTGCGCCGTCCATCTGTGCGGCACCTGTGATCATGTTCTTAACGTAATCAGCATGGCCGGGACAATCGACATGAGCATAATGTCTCTTATCAGTCTCATACTCAACGTGTGCGGTAGCGATCGTAATACCTCTGGCTTTTTCTTCAGGAGCATTATCGATTGAATCGAATGCCCTTACTTTTGACTTACCTTTTTTGGCAAGTGCCATAGTGATAGCAGCGGTAAGTGTTGTCTTACCATGATCAACGTGACCGATCGTTCCGATATTCACGTGGGGTTTACTTCTATCGAATTTTTCTTTAGCCATTTTTAATTGGTTCTCCTAAGATGATTTTATATTATTTTTTGGTTTTACTTATTGTGTGAAAATTCCTTAAACTTATTAAAGTGGGCCAGGGAGGGATCGAACCTCCCACCTCGTGCTTATAAGGCACGCGCTCTAACCGACTGAGCTACTGGCCCAGTACTCAGTTGGAAACAATTGTTCATAAGACTCTTATTGAACTAATTATTTTACAAAGCGTATTCGTTTACCTAATTGACGAGTTTTCTGCGCTTGGCAGAATGACCCAAAAAACTTATTTTAAAGAACGAAAATCTATTTTACTTTTAATGTTTTCAGAAAAACTATCGTTTCCCTGAATTACCTAAATCTATACTAAAATTAATGTGCGCCTACAGTCTCTTTGCCTTTGAACTTTTCAATTATCTGCTCAGATACTGATTTTGGAACTTCCTCATAATGCGAGAATTCCATATTATATATCGCTCTGCCCTGTGTCATAGAACGCATTGCAGTTGCATAACCAAACATTTCAGAAAGCGGCACCATTGCACGAATTACCTGTGCATCACCGCGCTGATTCATTCCTTCGATCTTACCGCGTCTTGAACTTAAGTCACCCATTATATCACCCATATATTCATCGGGTGTAGTAACTTCAACTTTCATGATCGGCTCAAGAATGATCGGACCGGCTTTCAGCGCTCCGGCTTTGAATGCCATAGAACCGGCAATCTTAAACGCCATTTCACTGGAATCTACATCATGGAATGAACCGTCAAACAATACTGCTTTAACATCCTCAACAGGATATCCTGCAAGGACACCATTCTTCATAGCTTCTTCAATTCCATGCTCCACCGGTTTAATAAATTCCTTTGGAATAGAACCGCCAACAACCTTATTTTCAAACACAAATCCTTTGCCTTTTTCATTCGGTTCAAGCGTAATCCATACATGGCCAAACTGTCCTTTACCGCCGGACTGTCTGATAAATTTACCTTCCTGCTCAACTTTCTTGGTAATTGTTTCTTTGTATGCAACCTGCGGTTTACCGATATTTGCTTCAACTTTAAATTCGCGTTTCAGGCGGTCAACAATTATTTCAAGATGCAATTCACCCATACCGGCAAGAATTGTCTGTCCTGTTTCTTCGTTTGTTGAAATACGCAACGTCGGATCTTCATCTGCAAGCTTTGCGAGTGATTCAGATAGTTTATCCTGGTCAGCTTTGGTTTTCGGCTCAATTGCAATGTGGATAACAGGCTCGGGGAAAGTCATTCTTTCAAGTACTATCGGGTCGCCTTCATCGCATAATGTATCGCCTGTTTTAGTATGCTTCAACCCAATAGCTGCAGCGATATCTCCTGCAAAAACTTCGTCAAGATCCTCGCGATGATTAGCGTGCATCTGCAGAAGCCTTCCAACTCTTTCCTTTTTACCGGATACCGGGTTAAAAGTATATGAACCGGCCTTTAATGTTCCGGAGTAAACTCTGAAAAAAGTAAGCTTTCCAACGAACGGATCGGTCATGATCTTAAACGCCAGTGATGAGAACTTATCGCTATCATCAATATTTCTTGTAATATGGTCATCTGTGTGTATATGGTGACCCCATACTTCTCCGATATCCTTAGGACACGGGAGGTAATCAATAACAGAATCAAGAAGTGTTTGTACGCCCTTGTTCTTGAATGAAGAACCGCATAACACGGGAATGATCTTAACTTTCAAGGTTGCTTCCCTTAACACTTTTTTGATCTCAGGCTCAGTTATCTCCTGGCCATTCAAAAACTTATTCAACAATGTATCATCAACTTCGGACACTGACTCGAGAAGCTTAAGATGATACTCTTTCGCTTTTTCAACAAGCGATGCCGGGATTTCCTGTTCTTCCCATGTTTGGCCAAGAGTATCTGCATTATATATCAGAGCTTTCATTTTGATAAGATCGATCTGGCCAACAAATAGCTCGCCCTGTCCAATAGGAAGCTGGAGCGGTACAACATTTGCCTTAAGTCTGTCTTTCATCATATCAAGCACATGATAAAAATCAGCGCCGGTCCTGTCCATCTTATTTACAAATGCAAGCCTTGGTACGCCGTATTTATCTGCCTGTCTCCAGACAGTTTCGCTTTGGGGTTCAACACCGCCAACTGCGCAAAAAAGTGCAACGGCACCATCAAGCACTCTTAAAGAACGCTCAACTTCAGCAGTAAAATCTACGTGGCCCGGTGTATCAATGATATTAATTCTGTGATCTTTCCACTGGCATGTTGTAGCAGCGCTTGTTATGGTAATACCGCGCTCTTTTTCCTGCTCCATCCAGTCCATAGTAGCAGCACCTTCATGTACTTCACCCATTCTGTGCAAACGCCCGGTGTAATACAGAATACGTTCTGTTGTCGTCGTCTTACCGGCATCAATGTGAGCCATGATACCAATGTTTCTTGTCTTTTCTAATGATACTTTTCTAGGCATTAAATAATTATGCTTTCTATTCTATTTACTTTTCAATAGTGACATTTTGTAAGGTGCAGATATTACCACCTGAAATGTGCAAAAGCCTTGTTAGCTTCTGCCATTCTGTGAACATCTTCTTTCTTCTTAACAGCGCTGCCTTCATTATTGGCTGCTGCCATTAATTCACCAGCAAGCTTTTCAGCCATGCTTCTTCCGGCTTTATCCCTTGCATAGGTTAAGATCCATTTTATTGCAAGCGCTTTTCTTCTCTCAGGCCTTACTTCTGTTGGAACCTGATAATTCGACCCGCCAACACGGCGTGAGCGAACTTCCAATGAAGGCTCAACATTGTGAATAGCCTTTTTAAATACTTCAACAGGCTCTGTATTAAGCTTTTCTTTTATGATGTCGAATGCATCATAAACAACTCTTTCAGCTTTCTGCTTCAAGCCGTCTTTCATTACACAATTAATAAATCTGCCGACTAAAATATCATCAAATATTCTGTCAGTTCTTCTGTGCCTTTTATTTGCTGTTCTTTTTCTCAATGCTTATATATGTATTTAATTTCTTATTTGGATAATTCAGTCAAACGCATGCGTTTGATCTACACGATTATTTGCCGCCGGTTTTAGCTTTCTTTGCACCGTATTTTGAGCGCGCCTGTTTTCTATCTGCTACTCCGCTTGAATCAACTGCGCCTCTTACAATGTGATACCTTACTCCCGGAAGATCTTTTACTCTGCCGCCGCGAATCAGTACAATTGAGTGCTCCTGCAAATTATGGCCTTCACCCGGAATGTAAGCAGTTACTTCCATTCCATTACTTAGGCGAACCCTTGCAACTTTTCTTAAAGCCGAGTTAGGCTTCTTTGGAGTAGTCGTATATACTCTTGTGCATACACCCCTTTTTTGAGGTGATGATTCAAGAGCCGGAGATTTGCTTTTGAATTTTAAAACTTTTCTTCCTTTGCGGACAAGCTGATTAATTGTTGGCACGTATTATTCCCTGACTTAGCGTTAAGTTTACTAAATAAATTTCTGCGCCCATGAGCATTATTTCTGCTTTGGATGAGCGGCATTATTATTAGAAACTACAAAATTAGCGATTTTTTACGAAATAGTCAAGTTATGGAAAGATAGGTTTGGATTTATCTGGGAAAATCATGATTTTTTTTAAGATCCAGAAAAAAGTCCTTTTCCTGCCATAATTTTCCACAAATATATAATAATCGTAAAAATTTAACCATTATTTGAATTTCCAATTCTTGTCTTCGATTGAGATCAAATGAAAATCAGTAAAATTTTACTTCAGTTCACTTAATTCTCTATGCTTTCCATTTTGACGAATCTTTTCCTGACTCATGATCATTAATACTAGAAAGCGACTAATTGTACCGGATCTTGTTCGGAATTATTCTGAAACTGAAAATACTATTATTAAATCAACATTTTTCATTATATTTGCGTTAAATCTGCAACAAGGAGATTGATGTTAAAACCATACTTATTCCTCATATTATCAGCCCTCTGCTCAATGGGATTGCTATCCCAGGAACTTTCTGCCGATAAGATCTATGAAAATGTTGATAATTCTATTGTAGTGGTACTCGCCTATGATAATATCGGAAATGTATTCCAGGGCAGCGGCGTGATCTTAGATAATACAGGTCTAATCGCAACTAATTATCATGTCTGCAAAGATGCAAACAGAATAGAGATAAAACATTATGGAAAAGAGATAAAACATGTTGAATCCGTTAAATTTGACGAAGTAAAAGACATTTTGATATTACGCTCTCCGGA
>JAUQWT010000143.1 GCA_030835005.1 Ignavibacteria bacterium
ATAAAGAATTGCAGCAGTTAAGCTGGAAATGACAGCAACTTTCTGGCTCACATATCCCTGCGGTACAAGTTTAAAAATTAAATAGAACATTATAAATGTAAATATGAGTCCAATCAGCTGGGTAAGCAGGGTGCTGGTGAAACCCAGGCTCAGGATTGTATTCCCAAAGAAATTTTCATCGACAGCTTTAAAGATCGAAAGGATAAAAGTCGTTGAAAATGAAAAAAGAAATACGATCAAAATAAGGAAAACCATTCCAATATCACGCAATTTAGCCCAAAGGTAGAAAGTATCGCTTTTTGTCTTATATATCCTGTTCAAAACGTCTCTGATAGTGCTGAATAAGCCCCCTGAGGTCCAAATTATGCCGATAGTGCCAATAATTGCCGTTAATGCAGAATTGGTAGAAAGCTCATCAATTGCACCCAGAACTACACTTGTGATCTTCAGTTTAAGCTCGGGAGTAAGTCCTATCACTTTGTTCAGGGCATCATTAAGATATATCTCAGCTCCCTCACGGTTTAAATAGACGCCCAGAATTGAAAAAAGTATCAATGTAATCGGGATTATGCATATGACGATGTTGAACGCGATGCTTGCAGACATTATCCAAACATGGTCCTCATCAAACTTGTTATAAAAACCAACGGCATAATATTTTGCTGTCCTGTAATACTTGCGGAATATTACTCTAAACGGAACCGGGCGGGTGGTTTTCAAAATAGTTTACCTGCCCTTGATTCAACACTCTTTACGAACACTTTGCTGTAAACTGCATCACAAACAGACTGAATGTACTCATTCATCACTACATCATCGCTGATATGCTTTACCGCTTTTCTGACTTCTTTATATGCCTGTAAAGTACCTTTGCCAGGCTTAAGCGGTTTCAAAAAATCAATTCCCTGGCAAGAACAAAGTATCTCGATTGCAATGATCTTTTCGACATTGTTCAGTACTTCAAAACACTTACGCGCGGCAACCGAGCCGAGTGAATTATGATCTTCCTGGTTAGCACTGGTTGGAATGGAATCCAAAGAAGCCGGGTGTGAGAGCACTTTGTTTTCGGAAACCAGGGCAGCAGCAGTGTATTGTGCTATCATCAATCCGGAATTCAGCCCACCCTTTGAAGTCAGAAATCTTGGTAATCCGCTTAGGCTGCCATCAACAAGCCGTGCAGTTCTTCTTTCGCTGATGCTGCCGAGTTCGCTCAGTGCTATTTTCAAAAAATCCATAACCAATGCAATTGGTTCACCATGGAAATTACCCCCTTCGATGTGCTCATTTGTATCAGCAAATATCAACGGATTATCAGTTGCTGAATTCACTTCAGTTTCTATTACACTTTTTGTGTATTCGATGGTATCCTTTATTGCTCCGTGAACCTGCGGTATGCATCTGAGTGAATATGCATCCTGCACTTTTCCGCAATCAATATGAGAAAGCCTGATTTCGCTGTTGCTGAGCAGCTTCCTCAGATTTGATGCAGTGTTTATCTGTCCATTATGCGGCCTCGTTTTATGGAGCTTATCTTTGAAAGCATTATCTGAACCTTTCAGCGCCTCAATGCTGAGTGCTCCGGCAATATCTGCAAGCTTTGAGAGTCTCTTGGCGCGGTTGATTATTTCAACAGCAAATGCAGTCATCATCTGTGTACCATTAATGAGTGCAAGGCCCTCTTTTGCGCTAAGCTTAAAAGGATTCAATCCGTTTTTTGCGAGTACTACTTTCGAGGGTAAAACTTCTCCTTCGTGATATGCGTAACCTTCACCAATTATGAAGGAAGCAAGATGAGCGAGCGGAGCAAGGTCACCCGATGAACCAACGGAACCCTGTGAGGGAATGAATGGCACAATACCCAAATTGAATATCCTGATAAGATGCTCAACAAGCTCAATACGTACACCTGAAAATCCTTTTGCAAGAGAATTTATTCTTAGAAGCAGCATTAATCTCACTATATTCTTCGGAAGCGGCTCACCAACTCCAGCAGAATGCGAAATGATGAGATTATGCTGAAGCCTTTCAATATCTTTCTGGGGAATCTTTACATCTTTAAATTCACCAAAACCCGTAGTAACGCCATAGATCACTTCACCGCTTTTAATCCATTTTTCTATAACTGCCCTTGAGCGTTTTACGCTGTTTTTGGCGCCTGAGGAAAGTTCAATTTTCAGGCCGTTATCAACAATTTCTTTGGCTTTTTCTGCTGTAAGGCTGTTTCCGCCGATCTGTATTTTCTTCATATTTACAAATATAGATATATAAGGTTAAACATTAAATCTAATTGAGTTTTAGCTTGATTTGACCTGAAATATTGTTTAAGTTAAAAACAAATAACAGCCTTTTGTTATGAGAAAAATAATTCCGCCTGGCCCATTCTGCTTATTCCTCGCCAAAAACCAACTCAATAGAAAAATATAGGAGAATGAATTATGTCAAAAGTTTTATCTTTTGTTCTTTTGATTTCCGCTATCAGCGGCATTCAATCACAGCCGTGGCAGGAGCAGGTATCAGGTGTTACAACCCAGCTTACCGGAGTATCTGCAATGGATAACCTGAATGCGTGGGTATGCGGTTATTCAGGAGTTGTGCTTAGAACAACGAATACCGGAACTAACTGGCAGAATGTAAGCGGTAACGGAATACCGGCAACGATGCAATTAATCAATATCTGGGGGATCGATCAGAATACAGCAATTACCGCGGGTTATATCGGTTCAAATACATGGGTGTACCGTACCACCAACGCCGGGACAAACTGGGTGCAGGTATTCACTCAAACGGGAGGGTTTATTAACGCTGTTTCGGTTAGGCTGGATAGCACCGGATTCATGATGGGTGATCCTGTCGGCGGAAGATGGTCGCTTTGGAAAACGTCCAACAGGGGTGCTAACTGGGATTCAACCGGGCTTTACCTTCCGCAGGCAGGCACAGAAACAGGTTTTAATAACTGCATGTCAGTTGCTCTCAGCAAAATATGGTTCGGAACAAATAATTCAAGAATATATTATTCTTCCAATAACGGAGCTAACTGGAACACGCAGACTGCGGGTGCTGAAACTCAGATAGGCGCGGTTTGGTTTGACGAGAACGGCAGTTCAACAGGATATTGCGGCGGGAATGTAATTTATAGAACAACTGATTACGGTTCTAACTGGACAAGCATCGGGGGTCCGGGGACAGGTTTAATTGTCGGTGTTGCGGGACTTTCTATGTGGGGAGGTAACCTATGGTATGTCAGGAGCGGC
>JAUQWT010000144.1 GCA_030835005.1 Ignavibacteria bacterium
ACAGCCGTATCAAAACAGGAAAAAAAATTATTTCCGCAAATCAAAATGATGACGGTGTCGTTCTTCATTTTGCAGACGGAAGTACAGCCGAAACCGGATACCTGATAGCCGCTGATGGAATTCACTCTGCAATCAGAAAAAAAGTTCTTCCCGAAAGCAGAGAGCGTTATGCAGGATACACGTGCTGGCGCGGAATTGTTGATGATGGCGGGCTGAACCTAAGCGAATCAACCGAAACATGGGGCCCCGCCGGTAGATTTGGAATTGTTCCCCTTGCAGAAGGTAAGATCTATTGGTTTGCTTCGGTGAATGCAAAACAGAATGATCCCGTTTTGAAAAACTTTAAAGTTAAAGACCTGCTTAATCGTTTTCGTGATTATCACAGCTCTGTTAAGGCTGTGCTCCAAAACACAAGCGAGAGCGCACTTTTGTTAAATGATATTATTGATCTTGAGCCGGTTGATAATTATGCTTTCAGAAGGATTGTGCTTATTGGTGATGCCGCCCATGCAACAACACCCAACATGGGCCAGGGCGCATGCCAGGCAATTGAAGATGCAGTAATTCTTGCTGATGAATTATCTAAGGCAGGAAGTGTTGAAGATGCTTTTGAAAGATTTAGCAGAAGGCGCATAAAGCGGACTCATTTTATTGTAAACAATTCTTGGAAACTGGGCAAAATGGCACAATCTTCAAATCCGCTTTTCAGTACGCTGCGCAATTTTGCTCTTCGACTGATGCCTGACAAAATGAAAGAAGCTCAATTAAAGAAAATATACGATGTTGATTTTTGAATTTTATTACGCGGCAAAAAACTCTTCTATCTCACAAGCTAATTTATCGGAATCAACATGCTCCAAAGGATGCGGAGTACCCGGCATGACCAGCATTCTTCCATGCTTAAGTTTCCTGTAAACCGACGCTGTCTCCTCGATCGTCACCATCTTATCGCTATCACCAACTCCCACAAGTACTTCATTACTGATTGAAGCAATATCATCAGCATTCAGCGCGTTTTGCACGCCAAGCGAAGTCATCATTTCGGCTGACTTACTTAAGACTGTTTCCCATTTATCTGCCCCGTGCCTTAGCAAAAGTTCTTCGGCATACTTGGGTACTTTGATCTTAATTACTCCTGCATCAAGCATCTTCACTTCCCGTTCAGCAGTATCCGGAGTCCATTCAAATTTTGTTGCAAGTGTGAAGATCTTTCCGGCTCTGCCTGGGTTTCGTTTTGCATACCAGAGCGCAGCATACCCGCCCATGCTGTAACCAAACATATCGATCGTGCCGATTCCAGAGGCATCCTGCCATTTTTCTATATCGCCTGCAAACAATTCTATGCTGAACGGTCCGGCCGGGATTTCGTTTCCCCCGTGTCCCGTGAAATCAAACATGTGCAAAGTAAACTCATCTGCCAGTACGTCCTTTAAATTTTCAAACTGCGCCATACTCCCAAGCGCGCCATGTAACAAAAGCAGATCCGGTTTACCCATTCTTAATTATGTTTAGTATAGTGTCTGTAACTTCCTCTGTGATTTGTTTATTGAAAGCGTAGGGGGTTTTACTTAACTGCCTTTCCGGTATGATCCGCATCACTCCCTCTGCCGAATCTATGAACTTAAGCCTGCCCAAAGATTCAAGATACTCATCAAGATACGGTTTCTTTCCCGTAAATATACTGTATGTATTCGTACCCGCAAGAGCGGATTCCCTGTTCATCGTCCCGCCGCCACTGATAACAATATCCGCGCTGTAAACAAGCTGAAGGCCGTCCACAGGATCCTTGAGAAACCGGATTCCTGATTTCCCCGCAGAATGTTTTTCCATAAATTCTCTGTCTTTATCCGAGCGGCTTGTTATAAGTATATCGGTATTTTCAAAAGAAGACAAATGATCTAAACACTTAGCAAGCAGTTCTTCGCTTTTTGCGTTGTGATAATTCCCAAGCATTCCGGGCGGGCGGATTACTATTAAGACTTTTTCATCGCTTGAGCCGATCTTGCTGCGAAAACCCGGCTCGGGAACAAATGAATTCATATAAAGCTCTTCTTTGAATCCATTATACCTGACCACCTTTGTCAGGTCAAGTCCAACTGACTTCAGTCTTTCATCCGGTATGAACTTTGGAATCAGGAGATGGTTTGCATAGCGGTTAAAAATGCGGGTCTCGGTGTATTCATAATCAAGCATAAGCAGCGAGGGTATTTTTAATCCCGCCGCCGCAATTAGCTGAGTTCTTGAACCGTGGCTCAAGGCAAGCGCGAAGTGTTTGTCTGCTGCAAATCTTTTCAATTGACGGGATCGTTTCAGAAGGTTCAGCACTTTTCCTGCTTTGCTTTTCCCGCCATGTGTGCCAATTGGTATGTGGGGCACGTTCCACAGCTTAAGCAAACCCAGCGTTTGTGCAAAATCCCTTGCGCTTACTTCAAACTGTTCGCCTCTTTTTTTTAATTCATTAAGTACTGGTATGAAAAGCGGAACGTGAGGCGAGTTATCAAGGTCAAGCCATATCATCTTATCTTGTGCCCTTATTTTGAAGCAGTGATTCATAAACTTTCTTTAGTTTGATGTAATTCATATCCCAGTCGGCCCGCAGGTGTGCGATCTCTACATTTTTCCCGCCGTGTTTCCGTACAAGCTCACGGTCGCTGTAATATTTCTCAAAAGCAGCCAGAAGCCCCCGGGGATCTTCTTTCTTAACAATTAAACCATTATCTTCTCTGACCCATTCCATTATTGCCGGTACATCTGTTACTACAAGGCTTAGTCCGCAAGCCATTGCTTCTAGCAGCGATAACGAAGTTCCGTCGCTAAGCGAAGGAGAAACATATACGTCTGCGGCATTAAGCAATGCCGGCAGCTCGCCGTTTGGAACCCTTCCGAGGATCGTCACTTTGGATTCGAGCTCGTTATCGCTTATGAATCTAAGTACGCTTGTTTTCTGAGAACCGTCGGAGACCATCAGCAGCATTACATCATCTTTGCCTGAAGAAAAATTCTTATACGCTTCAAGCATGTAATTTACTCCATAAATAGGCTCTAAGTGCCGGTTAAATATTATCACGAATTTATCGGGGCTGATATTCAATTCTTTTCTTGCACCCGCTCTATCGTGCATTTTAAAAAGACTGAGGTCAATTCCCCACGGGAAAACTGTTATCCTTTCCGGATTTAGTCCATAATCATCCATTATTTTTTGCTTTACAAATTCCGCATCGCATTGTACATGGTCACATGTTTTCATTACCCGGCTCACGATCCTTTTGATAAGAAAACTTTTGTCGGGCTCAACCAGTATATCCGAGCCCCAGGGCATAGAAAGGTGCGGATGAAAACCTGCAAGTGATGCAAGTATCCCTGTTTGCCATACGTAACCTGAGTGAATAATATCGGGTTTGAACTCTCTTACTGCCCGCTTGAAATGCCATATCTCGCTAAGGAGCGGCATTGAACGGAACGCCGGCTTCTTACAGATTATCTGCAGATGCGG
>JAUQWT010000145.1 GCA_030835005.1 Ignavibacteria bacterium
TAGAGAGCAGACCCATGATTCAATTCGCCACCTTTTACTGGAAGAAACTTACGAAACCCTTGAGGCAATAGACGAAAGAAATTACGATGAGTTAAAGAAAGAACTGGGTGATCTTCTGCTTCATGTTGCGTTTAACGCAGTAATTGCAGAAGGCAACGGCCATTTTGATCTGAAAGATGTTATAGAAGCGATAAATCACAAACTGATAACACGCCACCCGCATGTTTTTAGTAATACAGAAGTAAGCGGCACTAAAGAAGTACTCAAGAACTGGGAACACATTAAGCTTGGAGAGGCAGGAAGAAAATCAGTGCTTGAAGGAGTACCTAAGAATCTACCTTCTTTGACAAGAGCATACAGGATACAGGAAAAATCGGCTAAGGTTGGATTTGACTGGGATAACAGCGCTGATGCTTTCAAGAAAATTGATGAAGAACTTCAGGAGTTCAAGATTGAAGCCGAAAGAGATAAAGATGAAAACGGCAGATTGACAGATGAAACAAGGATTAAGCTTGAAAAGGAACTTGGTGATATACTTTTTGCAATTGTGAATTACGCAAGATTCTTCGAGATTAATCCCGAAAATGCTTTGAGGCTTACAATTGAAAAATTCATAAAGAGATTTAACTTCATTGAAAACGAGCTTAAAACCCGCGGCAGAAAAGTTACCGAATCAAATCTTGAAGAGATGGATTCGATCTGGAATGAATCAAAAAAAGTTATAAGATAATTCAGGAAAACAAATTGAAAATGAACGAAAAATACACTAATAGATTAAGAACAGCTTTAATTGTTGTATTTGTTTTCATATTTCAGTTCACCTACTCGCAAACAGGCAAGATAGGTCAGGATAAGATCGATGAACTCCGTACTAAGCTTGATGGTATATGTCAGCCTCTCAAAGATGCCGGTGTCAGAGTATCCTGTAAAGTGATGCATGCTGATCTCAATAAAGTTCTGTATGAATTCGATCCTGAAGCTGAAATGATTCCCGCTTCAATTACCAAGCTTATTACCGGGGCAGCGTGTTACTCAAAACTGGGTGCAAATTATAATATCCCTACAATTGTTTACACGGATGACTCCGATATAAAAGATGGTGTTATAAACGGCAATCTGTATCTAAAAGGCTTTGGCGATCCTGACTTGAATTCGGGTGATATTCAGACGCTTGCAGAAGAGATAACAAAAAAAGGGATAAAGGAAATTACAGGCAATATTGTAGCAGATGAATCATATTTCGATAGCCGCTATAAAACATTATCCGGTAATTACTCAGGGGATACAGGACCTTCCTACTGGCCGTATGTATCAGCTCTGTGTCTTGATAAATCCTCGGGTGCAGTAAGTGCAGGTAATACTTTATCCTCAAGTCTTTCATCACTGGGCGTAAATGTTCAGGGGACCGTGATTTCGGGGATTACTCCGGCCGGAACTAAAGAAGTTGTGCAGGTATCACACGCTATTTATGACGTTCTTGCATACATGCTGAAGGAAAGCGATAATCACTCGGCTATCACAATGTTTAAGCTCTTAGGGGCCAAGTTCAATTCAACCCCCGCAACTATTGAAGACGGACAGGAAGTGATCATATCGTTTTTGACTGAGCTTGGTGTTGACAGGTATTCCTATGAAATACTCGAAGGCTCCGGACTTACCAGATACAATAAAGTGAATGCTGAGTTATATATGAAACTCCTTAAGTACATGTATGATGACCGCTTCACCTTTGATTATTTCATGAATTCACTTTCAATAGCAGGCAAAGATGGCACTCTGAAGAAAAGGATGATTGGAACTGAAGCCGAAGGCAATGTTTACGCCAAAACCGGAACCCTTAACAGCGTAAGCGCGTTAAGCGGTTATGTAATAGATAAAGATAACGAGATCCTGATCTTCTTTATTGTCATGAACGGCTTTGGCGGGAATGCAACCGATATGCGAATGGCGCAGGACGATGTTGCAATTACGCTTGCAGGATTTTCCAGATAAGCCGCTTTTTTTCTGAAACTGTTCCCTTCATAAACTTAGTTATATAATGAGCAAATTTGAAATAATATCTGATTATAAGCCATCCGGTGACCAGCCCAGGGCAATTGCGGAATTGACCGAAGGAGTTTTGCGCGGTGATAAACACCAAACACTGCTTGGTGTTACAGGTTCGGGCAAAACTTTTACAATAAGTAATGTTATCATGAACACTGGAAGGCCTACCTTAATAATGAGCCACAACAAAACCCTCGCGGCACAGTTGTACGGTGAATTCAAGAATTTCTTCCCGAAAAACAAAGTAGAATTCTTCATAAGCTATTATGATTATTACCAGCCGGAGTCATACCTGCCATCAAGTGATACTTATATTGCAAAAGACCTTTCAATTAATGAAGAAATAGACCGATTAAGATTGAAAGCAACAACAGCCCTCCTTGAAGGCAGAGAAGATGTAATTATAGTTGCTTCAGTTTCGTGCATTTATGGCATTGGCGCACCGCAGGAATACGCAGACCAGGTAATTGTTTTAAACCGCGGCGAAAAGATCGCGAGGAAGGAACTTCTCAACAAGTTCATTAATATTCATTACGTGAGGAATGATTTTGAGTTCAAGCGCGGAGTATTCAGAGTAAGGGGAGATGTGATTGATATAGTGCCTGCTTATGAAGATGATACTGCGATCAGAATAGAGATGTTTGATGATGAAATAGAGAACATCATGTATTTCGACAGAAAATCAGGCGAGATCATGGGTGTTGACGAGAAAGTGGCAATTTATCCCGCAAAGTATTTTGTTACTTCGGCTGAAAGACAGGATAAGGCGATAAGAGATATACGCAACGAGCTGAATGCACGTGTAATAGAACTTCAGCTTGAAGGCAAATTAGTCGAGGCACAAAGGCTGGAGCAAAGAACGAACTTTGACCTGGAAATGATACAGGAAGTTGGGTACTGCTCCGGAATCGAAAATTATTCGAGGCACATGGATCAGCGTGAGGCGGGCACAAGGCCTTCATGCCTCTTTGATTATTTCCCAAAAGATTTCCTGCTGATAGTTGACGAGTCCCATGTATCTGTTCCTCAGATCAACGGAATGTATAATGGAGACAGGGTCCGGAAGCAAACGCTCATTGATTACGGATTCAGGCTCCCTTCAGCTCTTGATAACCGACCGATGAAGTTTTCTGAATGGGAAGGGATGGTTAATCAGGTCATTTACGTTAGTGCTACTCCGGCAGAATATGAACTGCAGAAAAGCGGTGGTGTTTATGTAGAGCAGATAATCCGTCCAACAGGCCTTCTTGACCCTGCAATTGAAGTAAGGCCCACTAAAACTCAAATTGACGACCTGATCAATGAGATTCGTGACCGTGCCAAAAAGAATGAAAGAGTGCTTGTCACAACATTGACAAAAAGAATGAGTGAAGACTTAACAGACTATCTGACAGGAATCGGTATCAGAGTTAGATACATGCATTCAGAAGTTGAGACTTTGGATAGGGTTGATATTTTAAGGGATTTGAGACTTGGAAATTTTGATGTACTGGTTGGAGTAAATCTGTTAAGAGAAGGCCTCGACTTACCTGAGGTTTCAATGGTGGCTATCATAGATGCAGATAAGGAAGGATTCCTGAGATCCGAAAAATCACTTATGCAAACTGCGGGCAGAACGGCCAGGAATGCCAACGGACTTGTGATTCTTTATGCAGATAAGATCACTAACTCAATGGATAAAGTGATCAAAGAAACAAGCCGCAGGCGAAAAATTCAGGAAGACTATAATACAGAGCACAATATAAATCCAAAGACCGTTCTGAAATCTCTTGAAGAGATAATGAGTTCAACAGTTATCGCAGATTCAAAGGGACGGAAAGATCAA
This sequence comes from Ignavibacteria bacterium, assembly GCA_030835005.1. GTDB lineage: Bacteria > Bacteroidota > Ignavibacteria > Tepidaquicellales > OLB5 > OLB5. The sequence continues at coordinate 3,872 of JAUQWT010000145.1, forward strand.
AGGGATAGCAGGGCAAAAAGAGAACTCCACAAAACCAGTCTTTCAATCCTTACCGACCCTGTCCAGCAGCGAAATAACCCAGATGAACGCCGTGACCTGATAAACCAGCTGCGCAAACAAATGGTAGAAGCAGCAAAGGACCTCGAATTTGAGCGTGCAGCTGAGCTGAGAGATGAGATTAGCCGCCTGGCAGAAGATTAGTAACCATTTGAAAACCGAAATAAACAAAGGGATCAATTCATGAAAAAATATCCAGCAATCATAATTTTATTTGCATTTGCAGCATTAACAGGCTGCCAAAAAGAGCCGGATAATATCAGAATAGACACAACAAACCAGAAAGACGCCAATTTGACAAAATTCAAGAAACAAGGTGAGGTGTTCTTTCAGGATTCACTTAAGACACTTGTTAAGAAAATAGATGTAGAAATTGCCGAGAATGATGACGCTAGGCATTTGGGGCTTATGTACCGCGAAGGCATGCAGGAAGACCAGGGAATGTTTTTTATTTTCCCCAGCGAAGAACCGCAAAGTTTTTACATGAAAAATACTGTTTTGCCGCTGGATATAATATTTGTAGATAAGAGCCTGCATATAGTGAAGATCCATAAGAACACTGAACCGTTTTCGGAAAAAAGCCTGCCCTCAATTAAGCCCGCAGCATATGTAGTGGAAGTTAATGCAGGGTTCACTGATAAATTTAAGATCAAAGAAGGAGGCAGGATTGACTGGAGAAGGAATTAAACTATAAGCTGTACATATCAGTTCTTCTATCCTGAAATATCTTGTTATTCGGCGTAATACTTTTGTTTAAAGCTTCTGCAGGATCCAATTCAACTATTATGCATTCATCACCCTCTATACTTCCGCTATGCAGGTAATTTCCTTTAGGGTCAACAATCACACTGCCTCCGGTAAAGTTCAGTTCATTTCCGCCATTTGTTTCTTTTCCGGTTCTGTTAGCTGTTATAGTGAATACACGGTTCTCTATAGCTCTTGTGAACATTGCCCGCTGGCAATATGGCATTACAAGGTTTGAAGGATGGCAGATGATCTGCGCGCCTTTTAATGCAAGAGTTCTGGCTGATTCAGGATAGATCCAGTCATAACATATCATCATACCAACTTTGACCGATTTACCCTTATCAATAATATCACAAACGCTAAACCCCGTATCTCCCGGAGCAAACCATTTTTTTTCATCGGAAAACAAGTGAGTCTTACGGTAAATGGAAATCTTGCCTTCCGGAGATACCAGTATTGAAGAATTATAATACTTCCCTCCCCTTTTCTCACAAATGCCAGATACAATATATCCGTTATGATCTATTGATAATTCCTGAAGAGCTTTGCAGAACTTTCCTTCGGGCAGTTCTTCTGAAGTTTTACTTAGCTCATCAAATGATGAAAATAAATAGCCCGAGTTTGCAAGCTCGGGCAGTACTAAAAGGTCAAACTCTTTACCTTTAACAAGCCTTTTGATTCGATCAATATTAGCGTCCGGGTCGCAGAACTCAGGCTTAAACTGAAGGTAACCGGCTTTCATTACTTCACCGGAACTATAATATTACATGTAAACAAAAGTATCTTGCTTGGAGTTTTTGGATCGTTTGTTTCAACAGTAATAGACTTCTCGTTAACGCCGCTTCTGCCTTCAGTATTAAAGGTAAACTTGATCTTTCCTGTTTCGCCCGGTAAGTATTCTTTCTTTTCATCAGCAACAAGTCCGGTACAGCCGCACGAAGCGGTAACTTTCTTGATAAGCAGCGGACCATCTCCGTTATTGGTGAACTCAAACTCACCATTTACCTGGGGACCCTGCTGAACGTCGCCTAAAGATATTTTTTCCTGTGAAAATACAATTACCGAATTGAAATATTTCGGATCATGAACATTTTTATTTACCAGGAATGCTGAGAATGCTCCTGCCAAAGCTACACCAACAATGAGGAAAATGATTTTTCCAGCTTTACTTGTTCCCATTTAGAGTATTAATTTAAGTTTATAGATTTTTTACTAACAATTTCATCATCTGATGTGAACCTGTAGAGATTCACGCTTATGAACAAAAGGATTATGTCTTCAATGATCCTTAACCACACATCAGATGTTGATGAAGGTTTGACGCTGAAACAACCGCATGAAATATCAAGACCCCTGAGAAGAGCCTGGCCCAATGCAAAAATGAATATAACCAATAAAACGGTGTAAATTAACAGCGATCCTTTTACCCATTTTCCTGTCAACAGGAAGAGGCCGGTGATGAATTCAAGCCAGGGCAAAAATATTGCAAGAGCATTAACTAATTGAAAAGGCAAGATTCTGTAATTATCAATTATATCGGCAAACGCAGCGGGATTAGACATCTTATCGAAACTGGCATACATAAAGACAGCTCCAAGTACAATCCTGGCTGTAATGACTGCATACTTATTTTCAAATATCTTTTTCATAGCAATCAATTGGCGGGATAACCTGCATTTTTCCACTCATCCCAGCCCCCGTGAAATATGTAAACTTTCTTGAATCCCATTTTTGCCATATAGTACGCCATATCTATGCTAACATCGCATGCCGAACTGCAATAAGTCACATACACAGCATCTTTTGGCAGATCCACTAGCCTGTCCTTATACTTTTCAATCTCATGGAAAGGCACATTTATTGCACCCTGTATATGGCCCGCATTGAAATCGGCAGCGTCACGGGCATCAAGGAATCTGTATTTCTTATCGAATAACGCTTTTGCAAAATCGATCTTTATATCTACTGGTTTTACAATTTCTGTTACCTGGTTCTGGGCATTTTTTATGGAATCCTCTGCTTTTTCTTTTGAGGTTTTTAGGGAATCCTGTACTCTCTTTATCGAATCCTGTTTTCCGGCCGTCAGCAATGAGTCCTGAATTCTCTTTTCATTTAATAACCGAAGTGAATCTTCTCTTTTATCGGACTGCGTTTTCATCATTTCAGCTGCCTTTTGAATTGAATCCTGAATTCTCAACGCATTCAAAAGACTATCGCTTTGCGAAAAATCAACGGTTTCTTCATTAGCAACGAACTGGATCCTGTTGGGGTTTGATAAATTATAAAAAACCCCTGCAAGAAGCGTAATTAATAAAATAGCTGAAACTTGCAGGAGAATATTCTTATTCAAAACTCAATTTAGATATTTAATTAGGTTTAACATCAACAAGAACCGGGATCTGGAACTCACCAACTGAGGTTCTTACTATTATTGCAGCATTTATAGCTGATTCTTCATAGATCTTTATGGAGATATTGAGTGTTGCGGTCTCTCCGGACATCAAACTCATTTTGTCTGATGTGATCTTTATAACAGGCGTATTAGAGACAATCTCTGTTATTGAAACTTCTGTATCCAGCGAATTAAGAACTGTAGCAGTTTGATTGAGTTCATCCCCTACTTTGCCTTCAGTTATGATAGATTGCGGATTAAGTGAAACAGGATCGGTCATGGTCATCGATAGCTGTACAGTGTGTACATTACCCGCAGCTTCATTTGTTGAAATTATAACAGCCTTTGTTACAGTGCCAAACCCAACTCCGTTAAAAGTAAATTTTATCGAGCCGCTCTCCCCGGGTTTAATTATATCGCTTGATGCAAGTGCGCTTGAACAGCCACAAGTTGTCTGAACAGCTGTTATCTTGAGGTCCTGATCCCCTGAATTTTTGAATGAAATATCGTAATTGACCTCTTTCCCTCTCAAATGGCTGCCTGTATTAATTGCCTCTCCTCCAACTATTTCAAGTTTTGGGCCGGATTGAGCTAAGATAAGTACCGGTAGGGCAAACAAAACCAAAAGTAATTTTCTCATTTTCATTTTTTAAGCTATTTTATGCAATTTAACATTACTTTTTGGCAAAATCAATTTACGGAATTTACTACTTATAACACGATTTTTCGGGTATTTGTTTCGTTATTTATGCCTTTTAGTAAAATTATCAATTTATTAAGTTACCTTTAACTGGAAAGAATGAAATTGAAGCTAAATGCAATATTCTTTGCTGCTCATCCTGATGATGCAGAACTGTGCTGCGGGGGTACCATAGCAAACATGGTTAATGCAGGTAAGAAAACGGCGATAATCGATCTTACCCGCGGAGAGCTGGGAACCAGAGGGTCTGTTGCTATCAGAAAGAATGAAGCAATGAAGGCGGCGGAAATATTAGGCATTACTTTAAGAGAAAACCTGAAAATTCCGGATGGAAGAATTGAAAATTCGCC
>JAUQWT010000146.1 GCA_030835005.1 Ignavibacteria bacterium
AAATTATGCCGATTGAAGTATCTTCTTTGATCCTTGAATTGCGGTTAACAAAACCGATGAGTAAAACAGTAAGTATTCCCGAAACTACAGCGCCTATAAACAGGGCCAGTTCGCTTTTTCCGGCAACCATGAAGCTGATTACAACACCGGGCAGAACTGCATGAGCAAGCGCATCGCCAATGAGCGACATTCTGCGCAGCATGATGTATGTACCAATCAGGCCGCAGCTGATACCAATTGTAATTGATGCAATAAGCGCCCTCTGAATAAATTCATACTGAACAGGCTCTAATATGTACTGATTTATGATATCCAATTATTCTTCAGTTAATAAGTTCTTCTGCTTTTTGCAGTATTGTTAACTTGCCACCATAAGTGCGGTTAATAAGCTCGGGGGTAAACACTTCTTTTGAATTACCGAAAGCGATGAGCGTTTGATTCACCATAATGAGCTTATCGAAATATTCAAGCACTTTGCCGAGATCGTGGTGAATTACAAGTATTGTTTTGCCGGATTCTTTAAGCTCTTTCATCAGGCTGAATATGGCTTTTTCGGTCTTCGCATCAACTCCAACAAAGGGCTCATCGAGGAAATATATATCGCTTTCCTGCGCAAGCGCCCGGGCAAGAAAAACCCGCTGCTGCTGGCCGCCTGAGAGCTGCCGTATCTGGCGCCTTGAGTACTTATCCATTTCAATTTTTTTAAGAACCTCCCCGACAATCTGCCTGTCGCCTGATTTCGGGAAGCCGACTATTGGCAGGTGAGCATATCGTCCCATCATAACTACATCTTCGACGCAAATGGGGAAGTCCCAGTCAAACTGTTCACGCTGGGGGATGTAAGAGATCCTTTTGCGCGAGTCTTCAATATCTTTTCCGAAAATCTTTACTTCGCCAGTATCAAACGGCAGTAAGCCGAGGATCCCTTTTAGCAAAGTAGATTTCCCAGCTCCGTTGGGGCCGATAATACCGATCACGCTGCCGGATGCAATGTTAAGGTTAACGCCCTTAATGGCCGGTTTTTTATTATATGATATTGTTAGATTTTTTACTGTGATTACATTCATTTATTTTAGAGCCTTTACAATTGTGTTTACATTATGGGTTACAGCTCCTAAGTACGTTCCCTCAAAAGTCCCTTCGTCTCCAACAGAATCTGAATAAAGTGTGCCTCCTACTGTTGCGCCGGTTTCTTTGGATATTTCTTCAAGCAATTTGGGGTTAACGCTTGTCTCGATGAAAACAGATGTAAGTTTTCTTTCCTTGATCAGATCAATAGTTTTTTTAACATCTTCTGTTTGCACTTTTGCTTCTGTGGATATCCCCTGCAGCCCTTTTACTTCAAGGCCGTACGCCCTGCCGAAGTATCGAAATGCGTCGTGTGAAGTTATGATTACTCTTTTTTCAGCAGGAATCTTTTGAACTTCGGATTTGATCCAGTTATCAAGCGAATCAAGTTTCCCAAGGTAGGCGTTCAGGTTTTGTGTATAATAGGCTTCATTTGTTTTATCTATTTCGATCAAAGCTTTGGCAATATTCTGCGAGTAAGTTTTAACGTTCTTGACATCAAACCATGCGTGCGGATCAGGGTCACCATATCCTTTTTCATCGGTCATGGGTGTGAGGCCTTCGGTAACGGTTACAACTCTTTTGTTCCCTCCTGCATTGCGCACCATTTCTTCGATCCAGTGTTCTAATGTAAAGCCGTTTATGAATACGATATCTGATTCAGATACAAGGCGTGGGTCGCCAGGTTTAGGTTTATATGTGTGCGGATCAATTCCGACTCCGCAAATACTGATCGCATCGACTTTATCGCCGCCAATGTTACGAACAACATCGTTAATAATCGTAATGGATGATATGGCTTTTATCTTCCCGCTTCTTTCCTTTTCTTTTTTGCCGCCACAGCCTGCAAGCAGTACTACTATCAATAATGCAAATGTAAATTTCAATGTGTTCCTCATATGTTTATTAAATTCCAATATGATTAGTTTTTATTCATTCAGCCCGCTACAAAGATCTGCTCGGCCATCACCCGGCTTAAGAGCTGTTTTTTGCCTGCAGTACCAATTGTGATAATTACCGAGCCGTCAAAATCTATTTTCTCCATAAGCGTAATTTTTGAATTCAGTTTCAGTCCGATCTTTGAAAGATACTGGAGAATTTCTTTTGAGGTATCGTTGACTTTAGATATAATGTACTGTTTTTCTGCAATTGCATCGCTTAGAAGTTTGTATTTAGTAGGGGCAACCCTGCCATGCTTATCGGGAATAGGATCGCCGTGGGGATCGAACTTAGGGTTGCCGAGATATTCTTCGAGCTTGTCAATGAACATATCGCTGCAAACATGTTCCAGCCCTTCGGCTTCTGCGTGGACTTCATCCCATTCATAATTCAGGTGCTGCTGAAGGAACACTTCAAGCAGGCGGTGCTTGCGAATGAGATTAATGGAAATTTTTTCGCCTTCTTTGGTTAGCATGAAGCCGTGATAGGGTTCGTTCTTTATCCACCCAAGCTTAGAAAGCTTTGCGACCATTTCGCTAACCGAGGCAGGGGATACCGAAAGCACTCCCGCAAGGTTGCCAGTATTGGCCTTTCTGCCTTCTTCCTGGATATGGTATATATTCTTTAAATAGTCTTCTTTTGATTGCGACGGCATTTCTCAAAAATTAGGTTTATCTTATTACAAATTTAGGCATACCTAAAATTAAAGTCAAGAGAATACTGTGGTTTTTTGTCTAATGCTTAATATTACTAAAACATAAAAAATTTCGTAAATTGCATTATAATTAATCAATTAACATTATGAAGAAGCCGGTTATTCTATGTATTCTGTTTTTTTGCATAACGGCGATGACAAATTCACAGACAGCCAATATCACTTCGCATGATTTCAAGGAATCATCGGTCATAAAACGGTATGAAATATTGATGCAATACCCGCAGATTGATTTCGGGCCGGATGCGCTAATGGGAGTGCGGGGGATTGCGCAGGACATTAACACATGTATTGATACACTGAGACAAAACCAGGTTAATGATTTTATGTATATACTCAGCACTTTGCCAAAAGAACCGTGCGCGCAGCAAATCAGCGGACTTGAAATGAAATACAAAACAGTTTACAACAGCAGCAGCCTGTTCAGCTTTCAGTTTGAGGTCTTCAGCGCGCCGGATTGCTCGAATCACCCATACACTTATTACGCCACACTAAATTATTCGACAACATCGGTTGGTGCGTTTGGCATTGGCGATATATTTGTTCCGAGTTCTGATTACTTAAAATATATTTCGGATTACACTTATAATGTATTGAAGCAGCGAGCCGAAAAAGACGGGCTGTTGAATTCTGATGAAGTAATGAGAGGGGGAACAATGCCGCTTGCAGAAAATTTTCGTGTATTCAATGTTGATGATAAGAACCTGACAATTGTTTTTAATCCATATAAGGCGGGGCCTTATGTGTGGGGTATCCAGACGGTTGCAATACCTTTAAGCGGAATGAAAGAAATGATAAGCGCAAACGGGCCGATTGGCGAACTGATAAAATGAAAAAACTTTTTTTAATTCCGGTACTTTTGATTCTCTCGCAAATAGTATTTGCGCAAAGCGATACT
>JAUQWT010000147.1 GCA_030835005.1 Ignavibacteria bacterium
ATTTAACCACGCAGTAATCCAGGTTTGAACCTGTGCCTGTGCTCGCTCCACTGACATAAACGTTACCTGAATTATCAACCTTAACCAGATACGCATCATCTGCGCTGTTGCCGGGTCCGTTGTACCTGGCAGACCAGAGCAGTGTGCCTGCTTGAGAATACTTCATAACTGCGAAATCAATACCCGATCCGGAGCCTGTACTTGTGCCGGCTGTATAGATATTTCCGTCACCATCAACAAATAATGATGTTGCTTCGTCGTACCCGTTACCGGTACCGTTGTATCGTTGTTCCCAAATCGTAGAAACCTGGGAGAGGAGTGACGCAAAATTTATTATGAATAATAGTATTATAGTTTTTTTCATGATTATTTTTGTTTAAATCAATTTTTCTTTCTAATTGAGTTTATTGAAAAGGACTAATTGTGTTTCATATTCATATTGAATTAAGGTTAATTACCAGCATAAACTTATCAAAAAATAGATTATTATGCAATAGTAATCTTACAACGAAGCCAAATTACAGACAAAAGCATGGATTTCTTCAAGCTTTTTGGGAGAGTTTTCTGATTGAGTCAGCCTGAATTGTATTGAAACCGATTTTTTGCTTTGTTTAACCCGTGAAGTATTGTTCAGCGCCCTGCTCATATAATTAAGAACCTTTTCGAAATACCCGCTTGTAAAGACACTTTCATTGTTTACATCAAAAAAAAGCTCGGCAAGGTTGCCGTTTATGATCATCTTTTCAAAACCCTTACCTGATAAGTAAAGCTTGATCTCTATATGTTTTGTCAGAGAAAGCAGCTCCGGCGGAAGCTTGCCAAACCGGTCAGTAAGTTCTGCAGTTGCTTCAGAAAGCTCTTCGAATGATTTGATGCCTGAGAGCCTTTGATATATTTCGAGCCTTGTATTTTCATCATCAACATAGCTTTCGGGTATAAGCATGCTGATATCGGATTCAAGTGTTACGGGAGCGAATTTCTTGGTTTCGGTTTTAGTTCTCGGTGCAATATCAGCAATAATAGCGCCAAGCTCAGATTCCTTAAGCTCACTTACTGCTTCATCAAGTATCTGCATATACATATCAAAACCAATCTCGGATATGAATCCGCTTTGCTCCCTGCCAAGCAGATTTCCTGCTCCTCGAATTTCAAGATCCTTTAATGCAAGATTAAGCCCTGAACCTAGCTCTGTAAATTCTTCAAGCGCATGAAGCCTTCTTACAGCTTGCCTGGTTAATGAGCTTTGCGGGGGAGTAATGAGATATGCAAATGATTTAAGATTTGATCTTCCAACCCGCCCTCTTAACTGGTAAAGCTCTGCCAGCCCGAAATTATCAGCGCGGTTTATGAAAATAGTATTCACACTTGGTATGTCCAGCCCGGACTCAATTATCTTAGTGCAAAGCAGTACGTTCGATTTTTTCTCAAGAAAACGCATCATGACGTTTTCAAGCTGTGCTGGAGTCATCTGTCCGTGAGCGATAGCAACTTTTGCAAAAGGTACTAAGTCCTCAATTATTGAAGCAAGTTCATCCAGCTTAGCAATTTTATCATTCACAAAATAGACCTGGCCGCCACGCTGTAGCTCTCTGATTATGGCATCGCCGATTATTTTCTTATCAAAATTTATTATCTCTGTATGTATCGGCTGGCGGTTCTTTGGTGGAGTGTTGATGATAGAAAGATCACGAGCGCCAAGCAGAGAAAAATTCAGTGTGCGGGGGATTGGGGTTGCAGTGAGTGTTAGCACATCAACATTTTCGCGCATGAACTTAAGCTTTTCTTTTGCTTTGACGCCAAATCTTTGTTCTTCGTCAACTATCAGTAAGCCAAGATCCTTAAACTTAACATCCTTCGAAAGCAGCCTGTGAGTGCCGATAATAATATTGATGCTTCCTTTATCCAGCTTTTCCAGTATTATCTTTTGTTCCTTTTTAGACTTGAAACGTGATAAATGGTCAACTTCAACAGCCCAGTTAGAAAGCCTGTCTTTAAAAGTGTTATAATGCTGTTCTGCAAGAATAGTTGTAGGTACCAATACCCCTACCTGTTTATTATCTGTAACCGCCTTAAACGCTGCCCGCACTGCTACTTCTGTCTTCCCGAAGCCAACATCGCCGCATACAAGCCTATCCATCGGGTGCTCGGTTTCCATATCTAACTTAACCGCTTCGGTTGCCGAGATCTGGTCCGGTGTATCTTCATAGATAAAGCTTGCTTCGAGCTCTTTTTGCCAAACAGAGTCGGGGGAGAATCTAAACCCTTTAAGTGATTTCCGTTTCGAATAAAGGAGGATAAGGTCTTTTGCAATATCCTGAATCTTCTTTTTTGTCCGCTGCTTGATCTTCTCCCATTCACTGCCTCCAAGCTTGTTCAGTTTTGGAGTAACTCCTTCCTGGGCTGAATACTTTTTTATAAGATTGATCGAGTTCAGGTTAACAAAAACTGTATCGTTATCTTTATACAAGAGCTTTACTGCTTCCTGCTCCATTCCGCCCGTTGTTATCTTTCTTAATCCGGCATATTTCCCGATCCCGTAATTCTGATGCACCATGAAGTCACCGTAGTTTACAGAGCTAAGCTCTTTGAATGTAATACCGCTGAATTTACGTTTCCTTTTTGCCGGGCGGAAATATCTTCCAAAAACTTCGTGCTCGGTGTAAACGACGATCCTCTCCGCGGGGAGCACAAATCCTTCGTGCAAAGAGCTATCGATGTATTTTATTTTACGCGAAATCTCTTCACCGGTCAGATCTTCGATTAATTCGCTTGTACGCTTTACCTGGTAATCATCAGTGCAGGCAAAATAAATATCAAAGTTCTCTGCGGTAAGCTCCTTAAGATTTTCTGAAAGCAGTTTGGTATTTGACCGGAAGGCAGGCTGGGACTTTGAATCGAATACAACTTCTTTGATCCGTTTTTTCTGTTCAATTGTTAGTGATTCAGATTTAACCAGCGGAAACCCTGAAAAATACGATCTTGGGAAATTAAAAATTGATTTATAAATACTTTCATGCTCATGCATTATCAGGTCAGGTTCATCCAGTAAAAACAATGTTTCCGGCTTGATGAAATCAATGAGCCTTTCAGTTAAACCTGAAAGCTCTTTGGCTGTATCAATAGACGGTAGTATCTCTGCCGCTTCCAATTGTGAAATCGAGCGCTGCGTTGTAAGATCAAATTCCCTTATTGATTCAATTGTATCCCCGAAGAATTCAATTCTTACGGGCTGCCTCAGGTTTTCAGGGTAAATATCTATTATACCTCCGCGAACAGCGTAGTCATTTTCTTCTTCTACAATTCTTTTTTTTGTGAAGCTGAACATGTTAAGCTTGCCTATCAGCTCTTCAAAACTCTGTTCAGTATTTTTATGCAGGGTGATGATATTCTTTCTAAAGGTTTCTTCTGTCAGTATCCTTTTTTCCAGGGCAGCCGGGTTTGTGAGAAGTATATAGCTTTCTTCAAGTGAGAGTTTTTTGAGTGTCGTGGATAGGGGGGTGATATCTGACTCATATTCTTCGTCAAACTCTCCCAAATACAAAGACGCGGCATCATCATGAAGCAAAATGTTTATATCATCTTTAAGCCTGAAAAGCCTGCCAGTATCATTAGAGCAAATTACAATCTTCTTTCGGGGGCCGTAAATTCCGGATACTATGAAGCTGTTTATTGAACCCCTGATCCCGGTGAAGAAAAGATCTTCACAACCGTGTGCAAAAATCTCCCTGAATAAAAAAGTTGAATATATTCTATTTATAAGATCTTTCAGCAAAATGTGTTGGCAAGTGTTATAAATTCATTCACAGAAAGACTCTCCGCTCTTCTGTTAAAATCAAAATCAGAGGCCGAATTAAGATCTATGTCAAGCGTCTTTAGTGAATTCCTCAAAGTCTTCCTGCGCTGTGAGAATGCTTTTTTAACAAATTTCCTGAAAAAATCGATATTTTTAATGTCATTTTCTCTGGAAATACCAAAATCAAAATAAATTATTCTTGAATCAACCTTTGGCTTGGGATAAAAACAATTCTTCGAAACTTTGAACTTGAGCTCGGGCTTACTGAATGCCTGCAGTAATACCGAAGGTATCCCAAATTCTTTTGAGTTCGGATTTGCTGCAATCCTGAGAGCAACTTCTTCCTGTATCATAAGCTGTGCATCAATGATGCAGCTTCTGCTATCCATAAGTTTGAATACTATTGGAGTTGTGATGTTATACGGTATGTTACCAATGATTCTTACTTTGCTTCCATCATTCCAATGAGTTATCTGATAATCCATAAAATCCACGTTTAAGAATCTTACTGACGGAAAATACTGCTGCAATAATTGGAAGTTGTTACTATCCAATTCAATGCCTGTGTAGTTTTTTGTCTGA
>JAUQWT010000148.1 GCA_030835005.1 Ignavibacteria bacterium
AGAGGAAGCAACAAATGAAATTTCATAATCCCCAGCGTTCAAATCATCCTTCACCGGGACAGCAACTTCTCGGCCCGTAATATCGTAAACTGTCAGTTTGGTAAAGCCGCTCTCGGGTAGCGAGAATCTTATCCTTGTGGAAGGATTGAATGGATTTGGGTAGTTCTGATGCAGCTTATACCCCCCGGGCACCAACGTAGATACAGGCTGAATACCAATTGGGCTCTGGAACTTGAATAGCGCAAATACTGGAATATGGTCAGAGGCATAATGCAAAGCGTCTGCTATTAACTGGCCTACTGCAATATTTGGCGGCCTGTTTATTGAATCATTAAAATGTAGTCCGTCATTTCCGTATGCAGTTAAAGAACCCGGAATAATTGAGACTCCACCTTCAAGATTTACGCCTGTTGAGTATAATATCATATCAAACCTGTCATCCATCCCTCCTGTTGCCCCGCCGCCAAACTGCCTCACCCGTGGAGACTGAGTGTGATACATTGCATAGGCAGAATTATTCCACGTACCTGTAAGATTAAGCATATCATAAAAATGACCCTGGTTCCCCGAAACAACCTGCAGCAGTTTTGTATATGCAATCTCATTGGAGCTGTAAATATTAAAATCACCGCATACGATAAAATTGGAATTATCAGGCAGTGCATTAGTCACTTTTCTTAAACTATCTATTTCACGTCCGCGCTGCTGCGCATCCGGCGAGGTATTCCCCGCTTTAAGGTGTAAAGCATATATCCGAAGTGTGTCAAGTGTTCCCAAGTGAACAAGCTTAAACTCATTAATATCCCGCAACTCTGTGCGTATCGGTGTATTGCTGATAAAAGCAAATTTAGAAGATCTAAAAAAAATCGCATTATCGGTATCAAAGCCATCTATAAATACACCTGCTGCAAACGTCCCGAGCCCCAATGAATTGAGTATACGGTCTCTGATATTATTCACAGCAGACTGCGAGATGATCTCCTCAGCTACAAGAATATCCGGATTTGAGTTCTGTAAAACAGTGCGGAAAAAAACATTCCGGCTGGTATCGGTATTAAGATTCAGGACATTATAAGACATGATCTTCGCAGTATCCTGAGCTGTAGAATAGCCGGTTGTGAAAATGCCGGCAATTAGTGAAAAACAGAGTATTATTAGTCTTTTCATAGAATACAAAATACCACAAAATACTTCGTCTTTCAATTTTATAATTAAAGTTAATTATGATATTTTTGTATTGATGGCAAAAACATATAAGACTAAATCACCCGCTAAGATCAACATTGGTCTCAGGGTGCTTTCCGTGAGAAACGATGGTTTCCACGATATTGAAACGATCTTTTACCCGGTCAGGCTTTTCGATACTATTAGTTTAAAGATCAGGGAAATCGAGAGTAGTACTAATACTGTAACCGTAAAGACGTCCGGAACAAAACAAATAAGCAGAAAAGAGAATATATGTTACAAAGCTGCATTATATTATTTGGAGGTATTCAGGTCAGAAAGTCATTACAGAATAGATATAAACATTAAGAAAGTAATACCTATTGGTGCCGGACTTGGCGGCGGCAGCTCTGATGCCGCAAGTGTGCTGAAGATACTGGAAAAGCACTTCAGAAAAGGAAAGCAAACACCTACTGCAGGAATAAGGCACAATGTCAAATTAAGAAAGCTTGCAGTTTCTCTTGGCAGCGACGTCCCGTTTTTCCTGTTAAATAAACCTGCCTATGCATCAGGGAGAGGGGAAAGACTGAAACTTCTCCCCTATTTCAAAATAAGCGGTAAGATATTGATAGTGAATCCGGGAATTAATGTTTCTACTTCATGGGCATACCGGGCGTTAAAAGTCAAAACAAGAAGAGCGGCAAGACTAAGTGGAGTAAAAAAGTTTTCACCTGAAGATATCAGGCTTATGACTAATGATTTCGAGAGGGTAATATTCAAAGAATATCCGGCCATTGAGAGGATCAAATATGAAATGATAACTTATGGAGCGAAGTTTGCTTTAATGAGCGGGAGCGGCTCAACAGTCTACGGAATTTTTGCACCCGCTAAAATTAAAGAGGCTGAAAGGCATTTTAGAAACAGAAAATATAATGTGTTTTCTGTATAAGAATCAGGGCAGGCTTTTCGTTTCGTGAGCCTGCCCTCCTGATAACTAAAAATTCACTGAGAGATTGAAAGTTGGTATCTGTTTGATCTCGTATGTATACGGCGATACACGGTTCTGCATTCTGAAACCGGTCTGAACTTTCAGCTTTTGGTTAAAAGTTGATATCACCCATGCGGCATCGGCTGCGCTCAGAATATGATTTACAATAGCAGTAATAGGGCCTATTTTGGCGTAATCATAAAAATCGTTAGCCTTTTGTCTTTCTATTGCATAACTTTTGAACATCTCAGTATGATATGTCTCATAGTTCTGTCTTGTTACCTGCCAATTTCCGAAGCCGCTTTCTGCATCAGCCCAGCCGCCCATGTATGTCTGGTATTTGCCTATCAGTTCATAATATTGCTGGCTGTAATATTCCGGAAGAGTATGAGAAAAATTAAGAGTTCTCTCCGAAGCGATTATCTGATTTCTAAGTTCTTGCAAATCTTGCTGTTGCCAATCTATACTCTGCTGGAATTCATCATTTAGCCATCTCGCGTATCTCCTTACATCCCAATTCTCATTGGCAAACTTTTCAAATTCTTCGGTCTTATTATTGCCTTTCCCGTCAAAATAAAAATATGTACCCCACGCCAGCAGTTCAACAGCAAAGAATATTCCTGCTTTCAGGTAGTTTTCACCATAGAACTCACCCGCACCCGGAACAAGAGCAGAAAGCAGAATTCCAAGTCCTATGGATTTCTTCTTTTTCTGCTGCTGATAATTGATATCAAAAGAGGAAAAATCTTTTTCCGGTGCCGCAGGATTCAACAGAAGATTCCTCTGCGGAACTGTGTTCAGTGCCGATTCTGTTGTTAAGATCTTATCTTCTGTAATAAGACCGGATCTTGATTCGTTCAACTTCAGTTTCGAATCCGTGATGTTTTGAGAGTACAAAATCCCTGAGCAAAAAACAATTGCTATAAACAAGGCCTGTTTCAAGAAGGTGGTTTTCATATTTGTTAATAATTTACTTTGTATAAAAAAAGAGCGTTAGCCGGTACATAATGTATCCTCATTTCTTCTCCTTTTTTGAATTTTTCTCTGAATTCTTTTATTGAAAGTTTCCCGGAAGCAACTTTTATCATCGCTCCTACTATTGCCCTAACCATTGAATGCAAAAACCTGTTGGCGCAAATTTCGAACTTCACCACTCCGCCGCTGCTTTTAACAACCTTTGCATACAACACTTCTGACTGAAAATTATGCTTATCAGTCCTGTTTTTGCACAAGCTTCTGAATGAGTGAACACCCTCAATAAGTTTGCAAAAATCTTTTGCTAAATCAATATCAAATTCTGTTTTGATGCAATACAACTTTTCTCTGTTGATTGCGTGCCTTTTTTCGGATAGGAAATACCTGTAAATACGGCTTTTGGCGCTATA
The DNA here is from genome assembly GCA_030835005.1 of Ignavibacteria bacterium. Lineage (GTDB taxonomy): Bacteria > Bacteroidota > Ignavibacteria > Tepidaquicellales > OLB5 > OLB5. The sequence goes on from JAUQWT010000148.1 coordinate 3,538, forward strand.
TCGGGAGTGAAATTTATCTTCAGCAATTGAAGCCCTGTTGATCAGGATATCTTTCGGCAAAATTCCGTTCATTCTGTATTTGATAGCCTGAATTCCGTACTTCCCGGCGGCTTCTCTGCTGATCCTGAAATTAGCAGTCTGCATGTAAGCATGAACACCGGAATCGGTCCTGCCTGCGCCGGTTAACTTAATAATTTCATCCGGAAAAAGAACTTGTAAAGATTCTTCTATAGTCTGCTGAATTGTTTTGTTTTTAGATGCTGCTGACTGCCGCTGCCATCCGAAATAGTTCGTGCCGTCATATTCGATATCCAGCCTGATATTAAGCTGTTTTTCTTTATCAGCCAAATCAAAACCACTTGACCAGATTCAATTTGATGCCGTCTATTTTACTGAAATGCCTTTGCACACCGGCATTAAGGGTGAATCCGCCCGAACCTTTCTGTTTCAACTCGTCATTATAGCTGTTGGCAGCAAAAACTGCGCTGATTCCGCTGATAACGTGATTTATGAGCACCGCTCCAATGACAAATAACCTGTCGTTCAGGGTGCGGTCTCCGCCGATCTTATCAGACCTGTACTGCATTCTTTCACTTTCTGAATTCCAATAAAATCCATAACCAAGCTCAGGATAATAGATCTTATCATACTCGCCAAAGCGCAGTTTTTCATTATTATACTCATCAACATTACTGTAATTGGCAATATCAACAAAGAATTTATCATCCTTATCTTTACCTGAAACTTGTACGCCTGCATGAACTGATGCATAATTATACGCATCATCAAGCAGCCAGTTACCGTATATTGTGAATGCCGCATATGTAAGCCAGACGGCTGCTTCAGAAATCATGAAATATTTCCCTGTTTCAAATCTGTTGGCGTAAACGTGCCCCATACCGGGGATCAATAAACCATAGATAAACGCAAGTCCTGGAGATTTTTTTGAATGGCTCAAAGTTGTCTTCCTGCTGTCTGAAAGCGAGTCAAAGTAATTTAGACTGCTCTTAAGGCTTTGGCTGCTCTTCCAATGTTCAAGATCGGTCAGTTTAGTATCTCCGAAATTGAGTTCAGTATTCTGAGCAAATACGGAAAGGGGAATCGTCAATGCAATGATCAGTTTCAGGAATTTCATGTACTATTGTTTATATTTTTAATTTCGTTTACTGTAAAGCTTTTTCCATCACTTTGATGAATTCCTCGGGCTTAAGGAATCCCGTAACTCTGAGGTCTTCGCGTTCTTTACCGTTTTTATCAATAAATGCCACAACGGGAAGCCCCTGTATTTTGAATTTACCTTCGATTTCCTTATCACCCTTAGTTAAGTCAATCTTGATATTATTAAATTTCTTTGAAAGCTCAATGATCTTCGGGTCAACATATGTATATTTATCAAGCTCCTTGCATTGTGCACACCAATCGGCATAAAAATCTATAATAGTTGGCTTATCTTTTGATTTAGCTATCGAAGCATCTATAAGCGGTTGAGTTTGTATCATCTGCCATTCATATTTGCCGGCTACTGACTGCAGTTCTTCGCCAAAGTGGAGATTCATCGAGCCCCAGATAATGCCTGCAATAGCAATGACAAACTTTATTCTGGTGTAGGTAGGTGCATTTATTGCTTTTCTGTCAATTAGTATCAGATATACTCCGGAAAGTATCAGGAAAAGCGGAAAAATTACCTCATAAAGCTCAACTGACATTAGCGGCTGAGCAGTGTAAAGTGCCAGACCAAGCATCATAAGCCCGAAAATTATCTTGACACCTTCCATCCACTCCCCCGAACGCGGAAGCTTAGTTATCGAGCTTGAAAATATCGCCAGGAAAATATACGGCAAACCCAAGCCCAGAGAAAGAACAAAAAACATAATGAAACCAAGGAACGGGCTGCCGACTTGTCCCACATAAACAAGCAGGCTAAGTACAAGCGGTCCGATG
>JAUQWT010000149.1 GCA_030835005.1 Ignavibacteria bacterium
TCAAGCAAAGAAGCTTATTCTGCGTTTTCAGTGAAAGCCTCAGTTGAGTGGCAATGCCTGGTCGGAAACCTGAAAGCGTGGAAGAATGAAACCCTTAGCATGGACTTTGTGCTTAACAAAATTAAATGTACTCTGTTTACTGAGCTTAAGGAACGCAATGAAGATGCGTTTACTATCTCATTCTCATGGAAGCCCGGAGATATTACTTTTGCTGAAGTGCTGGAACATGCAGGCGGTGTTCCCTTGCCGCCATATATCAAGCGCGATGCAGTAGAATCAGACAAAAAAACCTACCAGACTATCTATGCGAATATTGAAGGATCAGTTGCGGCACCTACTGCAGGTCTGCATTTTACTGAAGATGTCTTGAAATCGCTTGACCAAAAAAAAATAGAATCAAGTTACATTACGCTTCATGTTGGCGCAGGTACTTTCAAACCGGTGAAATCGGAGATTATCGCTGAACACCAAATGCATTCTGAAGCTTTTTCCGTAGGGAAAGATACAATCGAGAAAATTCTTCAGGCTCTGAAGAAAGAAAGCAATATTATCTCGGTCGGGACAACAACTATGCGGACAGTTGAATCACTTTATTGGTTTGGAGTTCAGCTTATTCAGAACAGGTATCATTCCGGAAGCGATGTGTTCATTGCTCAATGGGAGCCGTATGAATTCCCTTCTGATATCCCGGTAATTGAAGCATTCACTGAAGTGTTGAAATATCTCAATGAGCAGGATATGGATCAAATCTTTGGCCATACTGCCATAATGATTGCCCCGGGGTACGAATTTAAAGTATTCAGCGGACTCATAACTAATTTCCACCAGCCGGGAAGCACATTATTGCTTTTGGTTGCTGCATTCATAGGCAGTGACTGGAAAGTGGTCTATGATTATGCTTTAAATAATGATTTTCGTTTCTTAAGTTACGGTGATAGCTCCATTTTAATTAGATAAACCATTAGATTTATGGGAATAATCGTTATCTCTTCATACAAGCCAAAGCCCGGGAAGGATGCTGAACTTCTTAAAGTTGTAAGAACACATGTTCCGATTCTAAGGGAACTTGGGCTTGCAACCGGCAGAGAAGTCCAGATTATGAAAGCATCTGACGGAACAATTGTTGAAGTGTTTGAATGGGTTTCGGCCGATGCTATAAAAAAAGCACACGAGACTCCGCGAGTGCATGAGATGTGGAAAGAGTTTGAAGCAGTTTGTGAGTACGAATCACTTTCTAATCTTGAAGAATCCAAGCATCCGTTTTCTGAATTTACACCGCTGAACTAAAGTTAACACAAACTAAAAGAAAAAAACCATGACAGAACAATTACAGAAAAGCTGGTGGCTTGTTGCTGTTAGAGGCTTGCTCGCAGTTATCTTCGGGCTGCTTTCACTTCTTTCGCCGTATATTGTTATTTTTTCGCTGATAACTTTTTTTGCTTTCTTTGCGATCTTGTCCGGCTTTTTCATATTGACACTTGCATTCCTTGGAGAAACCGATAACAGGTTTCTTAGAATTATAGAAGGATTGATCTTTTTAGGGGCGGGAATTGTTGTATTGCTGAACCCGGTTACTGCGCTTGGCGGAATAATGATCTTTATTGCGGCGTGGGCAATTCTTTCCGGTATCACACAAATCGCAGGAGCAATAAAACTGAGAAAAGTAATACATAACGAATGGCTTATGATATTTAACGGAGTCATTTCTATCGTATTCGGTATTATTCTTGCCGGAAACCTTATCCAGGGAGCGGGAGTAATGCTTATGTTATTCGGAGCGTTTGCAATCGCAAGCGGAATTTTTACAGTTATTCTTGCATTTAGAATTAGGGGATACAGAGTTCAATAACTTAAATCTATGAGGTGCAGTTATGAATAATGAAGACAATGAAAATATTGAAGAAGAGGAGATTGAAGAAAATCCTGAAGACAAAGTAAATCTGGTTACAGTTTATACTTCAACCAACAATGCCATTATTGCATTAGTAAAATCAATGCTTGATGAAGCCGGCATTGAATACCTGGCAAAAGGTGATAATTTTCAGGGTATCGATCCAATAAACGCATTCCCGGTTGATTTTCAGGTTATGCCGGAAAACGAAGAGTTTGCCAGGGAACTGCTCAAAGATGTAGAAGTAACCGAGGGCAGTTCGGGTTATGGTTACAAGGAAGGCGTTGTGGATGAAGAAGACTCAGAAGAAACTGTATAATTCAGGTTCTATAAATCAAATCGCTAATCTTTCAGGTTAGTGGATGATCATTCAGGGCCTGAAAGTTTTTCAAAATGTTTTTCAAATCATATAATCTAATAGAGAGCCATGGGTAATGAAGATAATGAATTTCTGGTATCAGTATATAAGACCGGCAACCAGGCAATAATCGCTGTGGTAAAATCGATACTTGATGAAGCCGGGATCAAGTATATGGCAATGGGAGATAATCTTCAGAACCTTTTCGGATTGGGCAGTATCGGGACAGGATACAATATCTTAACAGGTCCTGTTGATTTCCGTGTAATGCCTGAAGATGAAGAGTATGCCAAAGAGCTCCTCAAAGATATTGATGAAGAATCAGATATTTACCCTGAGAACTATAATGAAGATGAAGAAAATAAAGGAAGCGATGCTTAGAAGATCACTCGTTTTCTTATTCTTGTTTTTTTCGTTCATAACTTGCGCACAGACAACTGAAGTTGTGTTCATTCAGATGAACGACGTTTACGAAATTGCGCCTCTTGAAGGCGGTAAATTCGGCGGACTCGCCAGGGTAAAAACAGTTATTGATAGTATCCAAGCTCTCAATCCGTACACTTATGTCTTCCTCTCGGGTGATTTTATCTCGCCCTCTGCTCTTGGCACCAGCCAGTACGAAGGCAAACGAATAAACGGCCGGCAAATGGTTGATGTCATGAATGCAATTGGCGTGAACTACGTGACTTTTGGTAACCATGAGTTCGATTATAAATATGAAGTTTTGCAAGATAGAATTGATCAATCACAGTTTGAGTGGGTATCCTCAAATGTGCTTAAAGTATCTGATGGGAAAAGCACGGCTTTCGAGAAATCGGGCGTTAAATTTCCTGAGCATAAAATCCTTAGATTTCCCGGTTACCTGAAAAACCATAATATCAAATTAGGAATGATTGGCTTATGCATTGATGCCAATAATCAACCATATGTTTCATACGAGGACTATTATCAATCTGCAAAGCGGGTTTATGGCTCAATTAAGGATAGCATTGATTACCTTATTGGAATAACTCACCTGAGTATTGATGAAGATAAAAAACTTGCTTCAGAATTGCCGGAATTAAGTCTCATCATGGGAGGGCATGAGCATGTTAATATGTATCACAAAGTCGGAAATACTATAATTACCAAAGCAGATGCCAATGTCAGGACAATTTATGTACACACGCTTGTATTTGACGATCAGAATAAACTTAGAGATATCAAATCGAAGCTAATTAGTATTGACGGCTCTGTTAAAGAGGATCCCAAAGTAAAAGACCTTGTTGATGAGTGGACTACCCGCGCGTTTAAAGGATTTATTGATAAAGGTTTCGATCCGCTCGTCATGGTATATGATATCAAAAACGATACACTCGATGGCAGGGAAGAAACTGTTCGCTATAGTGAATGTGCCCTTGGTTATCTGATTGCCAATTCAATGTTCGATGTCTCTCCCGGTGCAGACCTCGCGCTTTTCAACAGCGGAGCAATAAGGATCGATGATGTCTTAACGGGAGAAATTACACAATATGATATAATCCGCGTTCTTCCTTTCGGGGGTAAGATTTATCAGGTTGAGCTTTACGGAAGCTTGCTTAAGCAGATACTTGAAACAGGGTGGAATAACAAAGGAAACGGCGGATTCCTGCAGTTTTACGGAGTTGAATACACTGTTCAGGGATGGAAAGTTAAGAATCAGCCAATTGATGAAGACAAGATCTACAATGCTGCCATTGCCGATTACCTGCTTACCGGAATGGAACAGAATTTTGGTTATCTGACCAAAGATAATCCGGGCATAATTAAGATAACTGAACCTGATCCTTCAAACAAAGCAGATCTTAGAAATGATATCCGTTTTGCTGTTATAGAATATTTCAAAAAATGGAAAAGGTAAAATGAAGTTAACTTCGTTTCTGACAGCCCTCTTAATACTACTGAATTCTTTATCATATTCATGCACCACATTTTGCCTCAATACTGGAAATGATATTGTTTTCGGGAAGAATTATGACTGGACCATTGATTACGGACTTGTGTTTGTTAACAAGCGCGGCATAGATAAGATTGCATTTGTGAATAAAGATAACCCCGCAAAATGGAAAAGCAAGTATGGAAGTGTAACATTCAACCAGTTTGGAAGGGAATTCCCTAATGGGGGCATGAATGAAGCGGGACTTGTAGTAGAATTAATGTGGCTTGACGAAACTAAATACCCTGCACCTGATGAAAGATCACTGGTTGGAAGTACATTGCAATGGATCCAATACCAGCTGGATAATTCTGCAACCATAGATGAAATTATTGAAAGCGATAAATCCATCCG
>JAUQWT010000013.1 GCA_030835005.1 Ignavibacteria bacterium
GCTGGTAGCCAACTGCAGTTGTATTATTAATATCCATGTAGTCTATTCCACCCAGCCAGTAAGCCAGATTCAGGTTCACTTGTGACCAGCTGAAACCTCCGTCAACTGTTTTCCAAACCCTGCGGGATCACCGCAAGCCATTCCGTTGTTTGCATCCAGGAAAGATAAGCCGTGAATAATGTCGGTGGTTCCGCTGGGTCTGAGAATCCTTTGTGAATAAGATATCAATGGAATAATCAACACTAATAGAATTGTTTTTTTCATATCAGGAATTAATAGAAATGCTTTTTCTGAAATAATGATATTTCATTTATATAGAGAAGTGATTTTTTGTGAGTTTGCTCAAATTAATGAGAAAAGGCAGGTTTTTGCCTGCCTTTTCGGGGGATATGTTACTGTTTTCCTCGGGTTAGGAGAAACAACAATTTATTTTACCAGAATCAGTTTCATGGTTTTGCTGAATTTGCTTCCATCAGTTGTAGTAGCCATAAGCCGATAAAAATATACACCGCTTGCCAGATTCGAACCATTGAACTCAACAGTATAGAAGCCGCCATCCATATCCTTATCTACCAATGATGCAACTTCTTTTCCGGTTATGTCGTAAACCTTCAGAGAAATTTTTCCGGCAAAAGGTATCTGGAAATCTACTTTAGAAGTCGGATTTGAAGGATTCGGATAGCTTTGGAACAGATCTGCATTCTTTGGGTTTCCGATGACAACATCTGCAGGTGAATTCAAAGTGTGATACTCGAAATTTCCGTTGTAATCTATTTGCTTCAGCCTGTATTGGTACTTTCCTGTAACAAGTTTTCTATCTGTGAATGAATATGAATGCTGTTGATTGGTTGTACCGTTACCGTTAATGAAGCCTGCCTTTTCCCAGTTTTCATAATTGTTAGAACGTGTGTTGAATGTTCTTCTTTCAACATCAAATCCCATGTTGTTAATTTCACTGCAAGTTGTCCACGCAAGATTGACATCTCTGCCTCCAACTGCAGCATTGAACGAACATAATTCAACCGGAAGTGGATTGTTCGCATCTGTGAGTGCATAGTCTGAAAAATTAACCATTCCTTTTGTTTTGATCAGCTCGCTGGCCCATAATAGTTCAGTCTGCCAGTTTCCGGTACCTGCAACCGAAAATACTTCCCAGGTTCCGTTATATTTGGCTAACCTCGTGCTTGTGGAAGGACTGTTTATAGAGTAGGTCTCATTATCACTAAAGTTGATCTCAATGTTGTAAGTTGCACCGGTCAAAGTTCCAACCGGATTTATGGACCAATAAGAATCTGAATAACCGCCACCGATCACAACACCGCTGTGCGTTTCACCCGAATAGTATTTGACATCAATACTGGAAGGATATGATGTACCACCAGTACCCCAGTTAATAGTCATGATAGTTCTTCCCCATAAAGTATATGTGGATACTACTCCGCTATTTGGTGCAAAATCTTCATTTGCCGAAGGATTATTTGGGGGAGTAGCTGTTAATTCGTCAGAACCTATATCTGTGCAGCCCCCTGCTATTGATGTTGGTCTGGCGTTTCCTTCGTAATCTGTGCTTTGGCCTGATATAGCTGAACCTTTACCGGAAACTATCCAGGCTTGATAATTGCCGGTTTGGATCTTCAGGTTTCCTGTGGAAATATCAGTAAAAAGACTTGTTGGAGCAACATCACTTGTAATTGTACTCCAAGTGTGTTTATCTCCGCTTGATGAGACTCTCCATTGGGCAATTGTCTGGTCATTAGTTTCCCACGTTGCAATAGTACTTGAGTTTGCTGCAATGAGTACATTGTAGTCAGAAGATGTACTTGTCCAGTTAGTCCCACCGACTTCATTTCCAAACGCATAGTGTTTGCCCGTGCCGCCTGTTCTTGCATTTACAAATAAGTTGTTTCTAAGTGTTACAAGTGTTGACCATGAAAGAAGCGGCCTATCGTATGCCCATGAACTCTCGTTACCTGTATTGGTGTTTCCGCCCACGTAAATAGAATTATAATAATATAAGCATGCAAATTCTGCTTCATCATGAACGCCTTTTAATTCTGCCTCACTTAATGATGCATCAGATACTATTTCAGGTTTGTCCTGATCTTTAAATTCGGTCGAAATTATTTCTTCTCTTAATAAGTTTTCTTCAACTTCCTTGCTAACAAAACACGGCTTAAAATCTGTACTTGATGAAACAAAACTTTCCGAACTGTTGCTTTGATTTTGAGTATAACTATCGGTAGCTTCTCCATTGGTTATTGTTATCTGGTTGTTGTAGAAATTCCATCCTCCCCAGAATGCATTGATTCCCCAGATTTTGGGTGAACCGCTGGTTGAAGAATGATTCAGATTGTAGATCCTGTTTTTGTCAAATGTTCCTTTACCGGTATTGTTATAGAAACTGAAGCCCATTACATATGAATCAGCATTACATGTGCCGTATAATCCGGAAATTGTGTTTCCGGTTACAGTTTGAGTAGTTGAGCTGGACCCGGAAAACATGCCTACGAGTGCACAATTGTCCGGATATCTGCCAGTATTTGTACTGGCGCAATATAGATCTTGTACAACATTATTGTTCATTGTTATTGGGGAATTCGTGCTTCTGTTCTGGTAAATTCCTCTTATCCTCGAACTTGATGTTTCCGAGATCTGTCTGAGGTTTGAGACGGTATTGTTGCTGATATTTGCCGTAACAGTGTTAATTGCACTATGAATACCGGTCAATTGAAATGAGAAAGTTGATGAAGTTTGCTCAATACTGTTAGCAATTGTTGTACTTCCAATCGTATTTCCGGTAATGTTTACTGTAGTGCTTGGAGTACTTACATAGTTAATGCACTCCAATCTGACGGTCTTGTTGTTATTGCCGCCAATCTGTATTGACCCGATTGTATTGTTAGAAATATCACCGGTACTCCTGTGATCGATTGGCCTGTTTATTAGATTATCAGCAGTACCATTGTATGTTAACACAATATTGCCAGTTGAAGTGGAATTGCCTATAGTATTTCCGGAACCTGAACCAATATGAACCAAACCTGATTCTACTGCTATGCAGGAGAAATATCCAACAGCGCTGCTGGCGGGAGTTGTTCTGAAATTAATATTTGCTATCGTATTTCCGTTTACATTAGAAGATGTTGTAGATCCTGCAGTAGTGAATCTTATGAAGTAAAGCGAATTGGAAGCATTACCATTTATAGTCCATGCTGATCCGCCGCATACTGCGGATGATCCGCCAAAATAGTTGTTAGATATTGTAATATTATTGGCTCTCGAAGTATTTACGTTTATTATGTTCCAAGATGTACCTGAAGTAGGTGTTAATGTAGTTGACTGGTAAAAACTGTTACCGGTAATTGTCCAGTCAGAGCTGCCATTCAACAGTAGTATGCTGGAACAGATAGCGCCATTAACAAAAGTGTTATAAATCTCGTTATCAGAGATCGTGATATTGCTGTTATACCTTGCAGTTGTTGATGTTGTACCGTTAGAAACTATAGAATTCTGCAAGTATCCGTTGTAATCATGAATAAGACAATTGCTAATGGTATTATTATCATTTCCATTGGAGCCAGTTGTTGTGCTGAAATCGATTGTCCCGCTGGTTGATGAGGCTTTGGTACCTTCAATATTACAATAGGTAATGGTGTTGTTGGTTGCGTCATTAATAAAACGGAAAGTCGATCCGCTTGTGCTGGCATTTAGAAACCTTAGATACCTGCCGGAACCGTTAAACCTTCCGTCAATTGTCAAATTATCACATCCGTTAAGATCAAATAAATAACCACCGGCAATTACATTAGATAATGTGCGTACTGTGGCTGCCGAAGGTCTTATGGTGATTGAATAACTACTTCCAGTCCATTGATTCAGAGCCACACTGCCTGATTCTGTAATGTTAGAAGTAATCAATACAGTAATATCTCCATCCAGACCATTAACGTTTACTGCATTAAAAAAACCTGAACTTCCTGTCAGAGAAGTATAAGTTTGCCCGCTTCCAACACTATATGTCCCGCTCATAGGTGCCGCAAAAAGGACAGCCGTGATAAGCAGACTCAAGATTGATGTAATTGTTAACCTTTTATAGTTAAACATGTTTCCTCCCATTTTATTAGTATA
>JAUQWT010000150.1 GCA_030835005.1 Ignavibacteria bacterium
GTAAGTCCTATGGTCAGCGAAGCATAGTCAACTGAATAATTATGAAAGCGGATAAAAAACTGTGTCATCCAGCTTATGATCGCAGAAGATGTGAAAGTTAGCATGACACCCGAGGCTAGGGTCATAATGTAAGCCGGATTCTTGAACAGTTGTGTGATCGTGGAAAAGTTTACTTCATCAGTAATGTGATGCTCATGCTTCTTTTCCTTGATCTGCATTGCACTGAATGCAAGTATCAATCCCGGAATAGCAACTATGAAGAAACAAGCCCTCCACCCAAGGTGAGTTCCTATTACACCTGCAAGCACCATACCCATAGTACCGCCAAGAAACATGCCAAGGTGAAATACTGAGCTGGCTCTTGCTCTTTTTTCAACGGGGAAATTATCTGCAATAAGTGAAGTTGCGGCAGGCGCGTATGATGCTTCGCCTATGCCAACTGCCGCGCGGGTGAGTAATAGCTGCGTAAAATTCTGAGCAAGTCCTGTAAAGAAAGTAGCAACAGACCATACGGTAACGCCCATTGCTATGATGTTTTTCCTTATCCACTTATCTGCAAGAATTCCCAGAGGAACTGAACCAGTGGCGTGGATTATCATGAATACGGTTCCAATTAGCCCTAGCTCAAAATCGGTGAGATTGAAATCAGTCTTCAGGAAACTGAATAAAGGGAATACAACCTGCCTATCGAAATAATTGATGAATTCAATTAAAGTAAGTACAAGTAATATCTTAGAGGGGGACTCGATCTTTTTCAGAGCAATCTTCTTTATTTAAAATTAATGAGAATACTGTCTCAAAAGCTCGGTAAACAGTCTTACACCAAATCCCGTGGCTCCTACTGTGTGGTATTCTTCTGTTGACTCTGCGAGGCCGAATGCAACTCCTGCAATATCAAGATGTGCCCAGGGATATTTATCCTGTACAAATTTCTTAAGGAATATACCGCCTAATATAGTGCCCGCCTGTCTTGCAGGGCCGGAATTCTTTATATCAGCAACTTCGCTTTTCATTAATTTATCATATTCATCATATAACGGAAGCTCCCATACTCTTTCGAATGTTTTCTGTCCTGATTCATAAATCTTTTTGCTTAGCTCTTTGTCATTGCCCATTAACCCGGCCAGTAAATGACCAAAGCAAATGACAGCTGCGCCTGTCAAAGTGCAGATATCAATTACAGCTTTTGGTTTATAGTTTGCCGCATAATCAAGCGCATCAGCAAGTACAAGTCGGCCTTCAGCGTCAGTGTTATCTATTTCTATTGAAATCCCGGAATAGCTCTTTATTACATCACCCGGTTTATACGCGTTGGCATCAGGCATATTTTCTACAGCAGGTATAAGCCCTATCAGATTCATCCTGTACTTAAGTCTTGCTACTGCTTCAAAAGCTCCAACAACTGCTGCAGCTCCGCCCATATCCATCTTCATCTGGTCCATTCCTGCGGCAGGTTTTATTGAAATGCCGCCTGAATCAAAAGTAACTCCTTTACCAACAAGGACAACCGGCTTATCAGATTTGTTTGCACCGAAATACTGCAGTATCAAAAAGCGCGGTGGATTGACACTGCCTTTTCCCACATTCAATACGCCGCCCATATTTAACTGAGCGATCTTCTTCTCGTCAAATACAGTTACTGTATACCCGGCCTTAATGGATGATTTTTTTACGTATTCTGCAAATCTATCCGGCGTTAAGAAATTAGAAGGTTCATTCTCAAGCTCACGCGCAACAATTACTGCATCACAAATAACTTTCGAATCCTTTAATGCATCTGTAGCCTCTCGTGTGTATTTTGGTGAGTCAGTAAAAAATATAACTTCGTTAAAAGGTGTAAAGTCATTTTTTGCCTGGTATTTCTTAGGCGAATACTGCGTTAAAAATACTCCTTCACAAATAGCCTGCATTATTTCATAATGGGATGCATTTGTTATGCTTTTGATTAAAGCAAGATCCGGAACTTCGAATCCAACAGTATTCATTTTCAAAGCATGGATTTTTTTTGCAGCGGTTGCGTAAGTTTTTCTTAATGATTCAAGTGTAATTTCTTTTGAATTGCCAAGCCCCATAACAAAAAGCCGCTTGCTCCTGTTATCGGGACCAAGATATGAAAGTATTGAAGAACCTGCTTTGCCTTTAAAATCATTTGTTTCAATCAAAGTGTCAAGATTTCCTTTGAAGAGAGTATTTAACCAGTGTAATTTCTGTTCTGTCATATCTTCAAATGCCACCGAGGCTACGGCATCGGCTTTTATGTCTTTGATTTTCTTTACATCATACTTAATTTTCATTATTGACTCCGAGTGTTATTATTATTGTAGTTTTATTTTCTTACTGAATGTACTTTTCCGCCCTGTCCGCAGCTTCAGAAACAATATCTTTCAGTTTGGCTCCTGGTATGAATGCTCCTGAAGCATTCATGTGGCCGCCTCCCTGGAATTCGCCGGCAAGTTCGTTTGATCTAACATTTCCTTTTGATCTGAAACTAAGTTTCACTCCCCGTTTAGTCTCGGTGATGACTATTCCCAAAACAACTGTCTCCAGACTCATTAAATGAGTGCTGAAGCCTTCTATAGCGTATTCATCTGTTCCGGTTTCTTCAAAATCCTTCTGAGTTACAACTGAAAATGCCGTTCTGCCTTCATGCACCATGGTAATGTTGTTAAGGAACCTGCCGAGCAAGTGAAGTTTCCCGATCGTTGCTTTATTATATATCTCTGAATAAATATCATATGGACTAATGCCGTATCCAAGCAGTTGTGAAATGATCTCATGAGTTTCAGAATCAGTTCTGTTGTACTTGAACGAACCCGTATCAGTCATTATTGCAGCATAAAGCGCTATAGCAATATCACGGGATATTATATCTTTAATATCTTTTGAAGAACTTTCTGCAATATCTTTAAAGAACTTGTATAACATCTCACCTGTGGCTGGAGATTCTGTATCAACCATATAGCAATCAAACAGCCCGGATGCAGCTTCATACCCAAGATGATGATCCACAAGTACCTTTTTGGCCTTGCTTGACCTTATGAAAGGTTCAAGAGTCCTGAGCCTTGAATATTCATTCGTATCTAATACAAAAATCACATCAGCATGTTCAATCAGGCTCTTATGACGGCTTTCATCAAATTGCTCAATGACATTATCCCTGTCAAGGAATGTATAGTTTGCCGGAGTAGAGGAATAGTTAAGAACTTTGGCGTTTTTGCCAAGACTACTCAAATATTTTTGAAGAGCAATTTCGCTGCCAATTGAATCCCCATCGGGATTAACGTGGCTTGTTAATACAAACTCTTGATTATTATTAATTAAACTAACGATTTCCTTATTCAACATGCCCAAAAAGTAATATAATTAAAAAATAAGGATTTAGCAATGATTTTTTGGTAATTTGAGGCTGAAAGGGAAATTGGTGAAACTTGCAAATATTACAATCCGGTCAATTCTTAAAATCCATTATGATGAGCTTAACTGGACACCTTTGCAGTCAAAATATTCAGGAGTATCATCATAATTTGCTTTCCACTTTCGGTTAGCGATCATTTTGAGGTTTTCTATAACATAATCAACTTCACTTTCACTGTTAAATATGCCAAATGAGATCCTGACTGCCCCTCCAATGTCAAATTTTTCGCCTGCCCTTATTCTTTGGATAATTTCAGATGAATCACTTCTGCCAAGCAAAAAGCTTAAATACGGGTGTGCGCAGAATCTTCCGTTCCTTGTCGCAATGGCAGCTTCGTGGTTAAGTATATCAGCAACAAGGCCATTATTAATATCTCCTATATTAAATGTAATTACACCCAACCTGTTTGCAGCAGGTATATTACCCAAAATGTTTAAATCCGGAACTTCCTTAAGTCTGTTCAATGCGTACTCGGTTAGCTCGATCTCGTGACGGCGGATATTCTCCATTCCGGCTTTACTCAAAAAATTCAGAGATTCCGCTAGCGCGATTGCACCAGCAATGTTTGGGGTTCCGCCCTGGTGCCTGTCTGGTGAACTGGCATATACATAGTCATTTTCGCTTACAAAAATTACAGTTCCGCCGCCGGGAGTGTAAGGCTGAACTCTATCCAGAACGTCACGCGGACCGAACAAAAAAGCTGAACCAAATGGGGCATATGCTTTATGACCTGCTGCCGCAAGGAAATCAATATGCTCAGGGTCGTTATTCGGCTTAACATCGATCTTTTTGTGAGCCAGTAACTGTGCCGCATCAATCAATATGCGGGCCCCATGCCGGTGTGCCAGTGAGGCAATCTTATGTATATCCGTTATGAATCCCGTTACGTTTGATGCTCCTGTTACCGCTACAAGTTTGACTTTATTACTCTTCAGTTTGTGCTCAAGATCATTCATATCAAGCGTTCCATCGGGATTTACTCCAAAATGCATAGTCTCTCCTCGGTGCCTGTGAGGCAAATCGTTGGAATGGTGCTCCATCAGCGAAACAAGCGTAATGCCATCATAATCCTTCATCAGCCAGGCAGTCATATCCAGTGCGCTGGTCGTATTTGCAGAAAGTACAATTGCATTGTCATCTTTCGAAGCGTTTATGAACTTAAATATTGTCTCATAAACCCTGTCAAAGAGCTCAGTCGAGATCATTGATAAATAATGTTTTCCCCTGTGAACATTAGAATAATAATTCTTAATGAAATCGATATACTTGTTAAGCACCGTACTGCAAGGGTGAGTGGATGCGCCGTGATCAAGATAAACAAGATTTCTCGGCTCTGTGCTTCCATAAACCTGGAAACGCTTTTTGGTAATGGGGAATTCTTCCCTGATATATTCTAGGTCAAGCATTGTTCTTTTTGGATGAAGTGTTCGCCAAAATTAACAATATACAAATTGTATGTAAAGGGTATTCCTGTTTCCTTATCGCAGGCTAAGTAGATGAAAATCCTGCTCTCCAAACATGAAATTCTTAATCTTCATATTTTTACCTATTCATGATAATCTTAAACAATTATATTTAAATTATGAGAAAATTCTTATTAGCGATAGTAGTATTACTTTTATTTTCAGATTATTTACTATCGCAGGAATACTGGCTCAGGGTTCCTTCTCCAACAACAAGGTGGCTTACTAAATGTTCGATAGTTGATACTTTGTATGGCTGGGCGTCCGGTGACTCCGGAACCGTGATCAATACAACTGACGGGGGAAATAACTGGACCTTACAGAATTCAGGGATATTGAACTACCCTATTGACGATATTTTTTTCCTGAACAGAAGGCTCGGTTGGGCACTATCAAATGATTTTTTTTTACAGGGGACTTTCTTGATCAGGACTACAAACGGCGGAATAAATTGGGTCGTTTCCGTCATACCGGATACTACGGATGTCTTTTCAACTATACATTTTATTGATTCACTCAACGGATTCATAAGCGGATTCACAGGTAGAGTATTTAAGACGACTAATGGAGGTTCAAACTGGTTTGAAACATATGTAGATACTTCATACTGCCCTGTGCTGTATCTTTTCCCAAAAAAAGAATTTTCATTCTTAAACTCTCAAACCGGATATGCGTGCGGCGGACACATGGATATTGCTGGCATTATATGGAAAACTACAAACTCCGGTTTACATTGGTTCACTTATTGTGTCGGACCTGAACCTCTCTTTGATATAAAACCTCTTTCAGAAACAAAAATTGTGAGCACAGGCGGTGATCTTGAGTTTGGAGCCAGCACAGTTAACAGCATCGACGGAGGGAATAACTGGATCTACGATACGACAGGCTTGGCAGGCCAGGGGCAAGCCCTTGCATTCCGTACTCCTGCAGAATTATGGGTTCCGCTTTCTTTTTCACAGTTGTGGGGACTTAATCTGGATTCAGGCAAAACAGGCTCAACATGGATCGGAATTCCTGCGCCAGATAGCACATATGTGTACGCTGCACAGTTTGTCACTCCAACTTACGGGTGGGGATTTGGATCACATGGCGCTATTTTGAAGTATAACTCATCTGTCATTGGAATTACACCAACCGGTAATCCGTTGCCGCGCAAAAGCAGTCTTAAACAGAATTATCCGAATCCTTTCAATCCATCTACTGTGATAAAATACTTTTTGGAGAAACAAGGGCTCGTGAGAATAACAATTTATGATTTACTAGGTAAAGAGATCAAGGTTTATACCGAAGGAATAAGGCCGGCTGGCGAGAATTCATTCAGATTTGTGAATTTCGGGCTCTCATCCGGAATTTATATTTATAAAATCAGCTCAGGTGATTTTTCTGAGTCTAAGAAAATGGTTTTAATTAAATAGATCCTGTAAATATTAACAATTTCGGCAAAATATTTCTTAATAATAAACTGAACATTGTTTTGCTGTTCGCTGCATCTGCCCTTGTGTACATTAACTCATTAGATTTCAGCCTGACCGGATGCGATGACAAGCTTTTGCTTGGAAATGCAGCATTAGTCATATTGGAGCATCAGGATTTTTTTGCTTTCATAAATTCACCTTACCTGTTTAGTGACGGTTTATTTTACAGGCCAATTGTGAATGCATCTGTGCTGCTGACTTCACTGGCAGGAGGTGGTGAACTCTATCTGCACTATGTCTTTAATATCCTCGTCCATTCACTAACTGTAATTTTTCTTTACTTGATTTTGATAAAATTCAATAGTACACATTTTCAATCCCTCATGATGAGCATGATCTTTGCTGTTCATCCCGTTTTGGTAAATTCGGTTTCGTGGATACCGGGCAGGAATGATTCATTACTTGCTTTGTTCATTCTTGTAAGTTTTTTGGGATTAATAATGTATTCAGAATCCGGAAACATAATGTATTTGGCAATTCATGGACTCGGGTTCATTGCTGCGCTGTTTTCAAAAGAAACTGCTGTTGCCGCAATATTCATTTTCTCGTCTTACTTGATCCTATTCCGAAAGAGTTTCTTCAAAAAGAAAATCTATGTGTTAGTGCCAGTATGGTTGGTGTTGATATTCATATGGTTTTTCTTCCGTCAATCAGTTGTCACCCAGGCAGCCTCATATGATCTTTTCAGAAATATGCCATATTTCATCATAGCAATCGGTAAAACCATTCTTCCTGTAAATCTCACAGTACTGCCTGTAATTAAAGATTCTACTTTTCTGTACGGCATATTCTCTATTATAGTGCTTGCAGTCCTATTTTGGTATTCTGAAAGTAAAAACAACAGGATTGTACTGCTTGGTCTCTTATGGTTTTTTGCATTTCTGCTTCCCGGGTTGATAAATATCAATCCTGAATACTCCGGTGATATTATGATCGAAAGCAGGTTATATCTTCCCGCTATTGGAATTTTTATTCTTTTAACTCAAACTGATCTGGCCAAAAAACTTACATTTGCCAATAAGTATCTCATTGGATTGTATGTTTTGATCCTGGGACTATTCTGTTATTCGAACGTTAAGTATTCACACAGCTATCACGATAGTTTTTCTTTCTGGCAGGATGCAGCAGTGAATTCTGTTTCACTTGATCTTGCTCAGGCAGGGTTCGGCTCATATTTTCTTCAAACTGGGAATTATGAAACAGCAGTTGAATATTATAAAAAGGCAATTGAATTAAACAGAGGCAATGTTGATTTCAGCAGAAAAACAGCTTTCTGTCTGACAAGGCTCAACAGAACTGATGAAGCAGCGATGTATTATGCAGAAGTGTTAAATAAGGAGCCCGGTGATTATGATGCAAATTTGATAATGGGAATAATCAATTTCAAAAAGAACAATCTTATTGAAGCAGAAACACAGCTCTTAAAAGCCGAGTTCATAAATAATAATGACATCCAGCCCAAAATATATCTTCTTAAGCTCTACAGGTCAAAAGGCGATAACAATAAAGCAGCCCAATACGAAAACACTCTAAAAACAAAAGGATACATCGAACCTCCTAAATAATCTTGCATCCAATCTTTTTTTGCCAATCCTCAAAGGCCGGATTTCAAAAAATAATCTCACTATTTTATCAAGATCATTTTTTTAAATGCTCTGAAAGAACCGCTTTCCAGTACATAAATATAAACACCTGAGGGCTTGTTACCGGCATTCCACTCAACAGAAAAAGTACCTGCCGGCAGAATTTGCTCGGCAAGCGTGCTGATTAGTCTGCCGGTTATATCGTATATCTTAATTGTCGTAAATTCACTTTTTGGAATATTGAATTCAATTCTCGTTTCGGGGTTAAATGGATTTGGATAATTCTGTTTCAACAAATATTCATTTGGTAATTCACTTCCTGTTTGCTGAACTCCAATTGTTGTATAGTTTATAATTGCAGACCAAGTCTGAAAAATACCTGATACATTGCTCATCCACACCGGGTAAAGATTACCATTTCCGGAAGTCATCCCAAGATTATCACCCATATTTCCGCCTCCTGCACCTGATACTGAAACAGGTTTGAACCTCGTGTCAGTCACTCTGTAGTCAGTAAATGAATTACCGCCGTTATCAGAACGGGAAAGGTAAACGTCCACAGAGTCTATTGAATTCCTGTTATCGTAATAAATGATATTTACACCGCCGGCTTCATCAACTCTTAATGCCGGGAAGAACTGGTTTCTGCCGTTATTGATGGGGTCATTGTTAACTCGAACACCTGCAGACCATGAATTACCCTCGTCCGTTGAGCGGTGCAATACGATATCAGGATCGCTTCCTGCCGGCGCAATACTTTTGTCACTAACTGCAATATAAATCCAGCCGTGTCTTGGGCCGCCTGATCTGTCAATGTCAATAGTTGGGAAACTGTTTGCTCGTATTGTCCATGGAGAAAGCCCTGTTGTCCTTATCCCGTTGCAGGGGATAGCAGTTTCATTAGCTGTCCAGCTTAACCCGCCATTTGTTGATTTTGAAAAGCCGATAAATTTTTCAGTAAAAGGTGAGCTTGGAATTGTGGATGCCCATGTAGAATAAACAGTTCCGTTAGGGCTGACAATTACCGAGGGACCGTAAGAACGGTTGCTTCCGGTTCCGTTATTAACGTTTATTATTGAAGACCAATCAGCTCCGCTGTTTGTAGTATAAGAAAGCACTATCCTGTATGGCGGAACAAAATATGTCCAAACTAAATATGTTCGTCCATAATACGCGCTGGTAATTACTGCATCAGTTCCGGGTGAACCTTTATCAACATCACCTATCAATATAGTTTTGTTTGGTGACCAGTTAGTGCCGTTATCTGTAGAAAAATTTGAGAACATTCCGTTCTGTAAACCGCCAAGATGAGTCAATATAAAAATCCCATTCTTATCGATTATTGGTCCCGGATCGCCGCCGTGATTCTGGATTGGTATTCCATTGCATACATCGGTACCTGTCCAGTTCAAACCTCCGTTTGTTGATACATAAATGCCTTCACTTCTGGTGCCTCCGGATATTGTATATGCACTGGCAAAGAGGATCTGTGGATTTGACGGGTGAATGGATATTGACGGCTCTATTTGATTAAATCCTGAAGGAAACAATCTAAAATTTGCATATTGCGAAAAAACACAATTATCCAGGAGGAAAACATTAAAAAACAGAATCAACACAGTAGTGAGAAACTTCATTTCGTATTTATTAAAGAAAATTTTCCAGAGAGTTTAGTTCAATTACACAAATTTAGGAATTAACCAAACTTATAAAAAGTCATAATGCTCGAAATTATTTAAATAGATCTAAGAAATTAGAAAATAGCTGTTAAGCTTATGGAATTCCCAAAACTTAACAGCTATGTATTATAATTGAAGCATTGCGATATAAATTCCTTAGATCAAATGGAATCTACCTGAACAGGTAAGCCAGCGTCAAACCGCCAAAGAAGTTTCTCCTCGGTCCGGCTTCAAAATAATCTCTGTTCGTATCTGAATTGATGTTTATGAATGCCACATATTTCTTATCAGCAATATTGTTCAATCCTCCGTAGGCTATCAATCTGAATTTATTGAGATTCAGATCAATCCCGATCTGCGCATTAAGTAAAGTGTATGATGCGGTTTTCAGACTATCCATATTAGCATCGTTTACGAACATTTCTCCTACGTGCTGTACATTTGACTTTATATAAAGTGTATACTTTTTGTTGAATATATGCTGATACATCAATTCTCCTGTGAAGAACAGCTTCGGATTTGAAGGTTCAACATTACCTGTATAATCACGAGTAATCAAAGTTGCACCTGTTTCAATTGCACCTGCAAGGTACTTGCCATACTTGAAATTCTGGTATGCAAAGGAGCTTTTAAAGCTTAAGCCTTTAAAGAACTCTGTATTGAAACCAGCTTCTATACCGGTTCTGTTCACCTCGGCTGCATTTCTGAAATAAGCATCTCCATCAACAATAAAAGGTACTATCGCATCCTGGATCTTAATATGGTAAAATGACAACTCAAAGAAAGTATTCATGAAGTACTTCCCTTTGATCCCTTTTGATTCGCCCTTTATTCCTACTTCAAAAGATGTTGATTTCTGAGCAAGAAGATCCGGATTGAGTGAATGATAATTGGAATCACTTGTGTAACTGTAATTATCCATTTCATTTCCGGCAGGGGAGTCAAATCCCAAACCAAATGAAGTGTAAAGCGAAATATGCGGCATAAGCTTGAAATTTAAAGCTGCTTTCGGTGTAAGTGCAGAAAATACCCTGGTTGTATCTCTATAGCCGGCAATTTCATCCTTCGGCGCAAAAACTACTCTATCATACCGTCCGCTTAAAAGCAGTGTGAGCTTCTGCGGCACAATATCAAACTGGTTCAGTGCATAAACACCAATGTTTGAAAGTGTTTCGTCTGATATGCTGATCAAGTCATCACCCTTTTGGCCGCCAATATTTGTATATTCTCTTATGGGACCATCCTGGTAAAACAAATCAGTACCAATCGTAAATTCATTCGTTCGCTGTTTGGATTTTATTTTCGAGCCAAAAGTATACTTGTTAACATATCTTAGAGTTCCTCCCAAACCGTATCT
>JAUQWT010000151.1 GCA_030835005.1 Ignavibacteria bacterium
CTCCAAAAACAATGAAAGGGCTCTGAAATAGTTCTGTGACAGTGAAAAGGACTCCAAATAGAACCAATGAAGTCACAGAGATCACTACTTCGTATATTCTTATTGAACTTTCTTTCTGGTCCGTCAAAATAACTGAGTTAATTCATATTCAATTCAAGATGCAAACATAATACTGCGTCAATGCTCCAAAATTAAAGAAATTCTTCATTAAATACTTCACAAAAATTCGACAATTAAATAGTCATATAACCGGATTCAGATTTTCCAAAAGCATATATCATTTATTTACCGGTGTGCCCAAAGCCGCCTGAATCACGGACTGTATTGCTGAGTTCTTCGGATACATTAATTGAAACATGCTCAACTTTGCAAATTACCATTTGCGCAATTCTTTCCCCGAATTTTACAGCAAAATCCTCTTTTCCGAAATTACTGAGCAGTATTTTCAGTTCACCCCTGTAGTCGGCGTCAATTGTGCCTGGAGAGTTAATTATGCCTACATTATGTTTCAGCGCAAGACCGCTTCTTGGTCTTATCTGTGCCTCATACCCAACAGGTACTTCAAGTATCAGGTTGGTCGGGATTAGTTCGGTCGTCATTGGTGCTACAACAATATTCTCAATTGATGCTGAGGTGACATCCATTCCTGAGGCGTGTTCGGTTGCATACGCAGGCAGAGGATTATTAAGGTTTTTATCTATTTTTTTTATCTTTAATATCATTTATTCATGGTTAAACAAAAAAGGCAGCCCAAAGGCTACCTTTAGTTCTCGAATTCAGCCGATTAATTGCTTGTAGCAATTGCTAAAACTATTATCAAAACGTAAACTAGCCCGAATAGAATCGATAGAATTACGTTTACAATACCAAGCCACATACCAATCTTTGCCAGTGTTCTTCCTGCTTCAGAAGATTCACCGCGGTCGATCTTGCCTAGCTCTCCTTTACCCATTATCCATGCAACAATTCCGAGGATAAACGGGCAGAATACATAGGCTAATATACCTGCGACAAGAGCTATTATAGCGTTTGTACTTGCGCTTCCGCCTGCACCCATATTCCCTGCCGGAGGGGGCGGAGGTGGTGACGACATACTTGGCGGAGGAGGGGGAGGCGGAGCTCCAAAATCAGTCTGAAAGTGTTTGTATTGTTTCATTTGTTTTCTCCTTTAATTTAGAAACCTTTAATGCAAAATAAAAAACCGATTTCTATTAATCCACAGAAATCGGTTTATACAACAAATAATTATTTCTCCATCAGTTTAAGGAGTTTTTGACCATCTGTTCAATTACACCCGGCAGCTGGGCTTTTATTGAACTTTTTGCAATAAAGCCGTCTGCGTTGAATTCATCCGCAAGTTCTTTGTAAACACTATCTTCATACAATGTTAATATAATAACTGCTTTCTCCGGCCATTTTTCCTTTATCGTTCTGGTCGCATCCAGACCTGACTGATTTGGCATGCTAAGATCCATCAAAACAAGATCCGGGTTCAATCTCTCTGTCTTATCAATTACATCCACACCATCAAATGCTTCGCCTACGACTTCAACGCTGGGCATGGACTTAATGTACTGGGTAAGGAGCTGCCTGAAATTATCGTTATCGTCACAAAGCAATATTTTAATTGTTTTATTGTTCATTTCAGCTAAGTAACACCATTTAATTGTTGAATTAGTTGCCTCGTGCTGCAAGCTTCTGCTGGGTTGTCTGAATCACTTCCAGAAGCTCTTTATGAATATCATCTGAATTTTTGCCAATATATTTATCAACCCTGTAAACTTCTGCAAGTTTTCTATATGACTGGCCTTCGTTTATTGAGATCATGACCACTGTAATATCAGGAAATTTGTCTTTGATCGCGCTCAAAGCTTCTATACCTGATTTTTTCGGCATAATAATATCAAGTATGATCAGGTCTGGGTAAGTGGCTTCAGCCTTTTTGATAGCATCTTCGCCGTCAATAGCTTCTCCAACAAGCTCCACGCCCGGAATTGAGCGAACGAATTGTGCCAAAGCACTCAGAAAATCAGGATTATTGTCCGCAATTAGAACTCTGACTATTGGTACTTGAGCGTTCATATTATATGACCCTTTCTGTATAATAAATGTTTTATATTTTTCTTAATTTAATGAAATTAAACCTTTTTCTATAGCGTAACGTACCAGGCCCGCAGTGTTTTTTATCGAGAGCTTATGCATGATATTTTTTCTGTGCGTATCAACAGTATTATAGCTGATATACAGAATGTTTGCAATTTCCTGGTTTGAATATCCTGAAGCAATTAGCTTCAGAATTTCAATCTCCCTTTTGGTCAGCGGTACTTCTTTATATCCATCGTTCTTTTCAGTCTCTTTGGCTGTCCTGATATAATTATCAATTATCAGTTTAGAGATATCTTTACTGAAAAAGTTATCACCGCCTGAAACAGTCTTAACTGCTTCCAATAGTTCTTCTTTATCGGTGTTCTTCAGAATAAAACCCTTAGCTCCTGATCTGATTATCTGGTTAAGGTACTCCTGGTTATCGTGCATGGTTAATATCAGTATTCTCGCATCAGGATCCTTTTCCTTGATTACTCTTGTTGCTTCGATCCCGTTCATTCCCGGCATGGAAATATCCATTATTACCAGATCCGGTTTAAGCGTGGAATACATCTTTACGGCATCTTCTCCGTTACCGGCTTCGCCGGCAATTGAAATGTTATCCAGACTGGTTAGAATATTCCTCAAACCGTCTCTTACAACTTCGTGATCGTCAACTATTAAAATTTTGGTGGTTTTCATAACAATGAATTAATTAATGATTGTTATTGTTATTAAAAAAATCTAAGTTTATTTCTAAAAGGAGCTCAGTACCTTGTCCGGGACTTGAGATTATCTCAACTTTCCCACCGATAAGTTCTGCTCTTTCTTTCATATTCAGCAATCCGAAACCTCCGCCTGCCTGCTTGCTTCTTGTGATGTTCTCTGTATCAAATCCTTTTCCGTTATCTTTCACTCGTACGAAGACCTGTGATTCTTTCCTGTAGAGATCGAGGTAAACTTCAGTTGCTTCTGCATACTTGCTTATATTATTAAAAGATTCCTGTATGATCCTGTATATCGCAATTTCTACTTTAGGGTCAATTCTTTCAAGGGAAGGGGAGACCTGAAACTTAACTTTTATGCCTGTTATTTTCGAAAATTCCTGGCAGAGTATTCTCAGAGCCGGTATGAGTCCAAAATCGTCAAGCGTAGTAGGCCTTAGATCATGAGCAATTCTTCTGGCTTCCACAATTGCTTTGCTGATGATAGAATCGACCTGCTTGACAATATCCGTAGTTTTTTCTTTGTTAGATGCATTCACGAAATCTATCATTCCGAAATTAAGCTTAGCTGCGCTGAGAAGCTGGCCAAGGCCGTCATGAAGTTCACGTGATATTCTTCTTCGTTCGTTTTCCTGGGCTTCAATTATAGAAAGTGACCTGATTCGCTGTTCTAACAGTTTCTGGTGGTCTTCCTCGGCGCGTTTTCTTTCTATAGCATATTTTATTGAGCGGACCAAAAGGTCGCTATCAACCTTATCCTTAACTAAGTAATCCTGTGCTCCAAGCTTTACGGCATTGATTGCCGTAGTTTCATCATTAAGACCTGTGAGTACAATTACAGGTATTGAAGGAGCTACTGAAAATATCTGTTCCACGCCGTTCAGCCCTTCACTATCAGGCAGCTTCAAATCGAGGAGTACTACATCAATAAACTCATCTTCAAGAATCTCAATGCCTCTTTTAAGCCTGTCTGCCATTTCCAGTGTATATTCCATGTTTTTCAGGTCAGAAAGGTACTCCTGTATAAGTCTGGCATCTCCCGGATTATCTTCTATAAGTAAGATCTTTATCAAAATATTCTCTTAACTGATATTTTCTTTTTTAATTGATACATGAAAAGTTGCCCCTTTTCCGGCATCTGAATCTATCCAGATCCTGCCTTTGTGGCTGTTCACAATTTTTTCACAAATTGCCAGGCCTATCCCGGAGCCGGGATATTCGGAGTGATTATGGAGCTTCTGGAAAATTCCAAAGATCTTCCCATGATACTCTCTATCAATTCCCATACCGTTATCTTTGATTGAAAACTCCCATTGATTATCATTTTCTTTTGCATCAATTTCAATCATCTGTTCAATGTTGTTGTTAAATTTCAAAGCATTATCAAGTATATTGTAAAACAGTTTGATAACAAGATCCTTATCCGCCAGAATGATCATGTCCTTCGGGAAAAGACAGTTTATTCTGTGATTACCTGCCGGATACCTTGCAGAAATCAATTTCATTACCTTATCAATAATCTCTGCCGGGTTAACCTGCACAGGATTCAGTTTTGGTCGTCCAATCCTGGAGTATGTTAAAAGATCATCCATCATTCTCTTAAGCCTATTCGAGCCGTCCACTGCAAAACTAATATATTCTCTGGCGTTATCATCAAGTTTGTCAGCGTATCTCTTTTGCAAAAGCTGAACATAGCTTGTTATCATTCTAAGCGGTTCCTGCAGGTCATGAGAGATGATATATGTCAGTTCATCTAACTCTGCCTGACCACTTGCTTTGCTGCTTTCAGATTCTCTAACACCTGACTTACTGCTGTTATCTGGTTCCTTGATCCGGATGCCCCTGCATTCTTTGAAAAAATATTCTGCTATTTATTGTTAATAGCAGAATATTTTAAGTTCATTAGACAATGTTTTGATTTAAATTATGCTGATTATTTCTTTTCTCTTTCATCAAAGAAGTCTCCAAGCTTGAAGCGGAAATTCACAAAGGCTGAAAGCAAACCGAATCTTCCGTTATCCAGCTTTGAAAGCCTGATCGACGGTCCGACTGCAAATGAATTGAGTGCGAATCCCTCAGCAATATTTGATACCATGATTTCAACCAAAAGCTGGAAGTTTCTTATTTTCTTCAATGTTGCATTAACTCTGAAATCAAAAACTGACCCAACAAGTCTTGATTCACGAGTGAAAAGACCGATATTCATTTCATTCATATAATAAGCCGCATAGAACTGAGTTCTGGTAGATCCGAACATTCTGAACGGATAGCGGAATTCTGCTATGAGGTTTGAGCCTGTAACTACATTGTTAGGCATAATTGTAGAATCCTTCTGGTTAACGAAGGTATAAAGCGGCGGGCCTCCTCCCGGAGTAACGCCTGTTTCTTTAATCTCACTGTAAACACCAACTTCAAGGAAGTTACCAAGAGGAATAGTGTATGTTAGTTTAATACCTCTTGGAGGCATAAATATCGCATTATACTGCTTCCAGGGTTTGTTCTCAACGCTATCAGAGCCAAGATCATGGGTGTTAAGCTCTCTTATTCTTGTTACATAAGAAATGTTTACACCAAGCATGTTGAAACCTGCGCTTATTTCGTCGCTTTCAAACGGACCTGAATATTTATTTCCCATGCCGAAAGTAAATCCGATAGATCTCTTAATTGGAATTCCAAGCGGTTCCCAGCCGAATATTGTGAAATACGGATTAATGTATGCCGTTGTATTCCTGATTATTCTTTCTCTTTTCGGCGGTGCAACAAATTCCTTGATCTTTATCTGGCGTATAACATCCAAGAACACCGATGCATAATCAAGTTTTTTCTGGTTCAGATTCTCTTTGTTTGTATTAGCCCAGTTAATAAGTCCATCCTGAACCCGTTTGGATAACTGTGACCAGCCAAATCTCATTGCAGAAGGATCTGATTCATCGCCCAAAACCACAAACTGGTTCTGTTCGTTTGGATCAGATATGTTTACTACAATAGTGTAACTTTCCATTTTAGGATCAATGGCCATATCATCCTGTGCAACGATGAAGATACTGTCATCTTCTGAACGGGCAAGTATCCTGAAATACTTCCAGGTCCTTGGATTATTGGGATCTTCCTGCTGTGAGAAAGTCTGATTTGTCTGTATCATAAGCGAACATAATATAATCGCAAATAACACTAACAAACTGAAGTTGGTTCTTTTTTTCATTTTTGTGGTGATTTGATTTATAGTATTAAATTCTTTCCTTATCATATATTTTACCATTCACCGAAGGTGAATGAGTTCTGTCCGGTTATTTTATGTCCCGCTATGTTATCTGATACAGAAACCGTAAATCCAACAGAATAGGGGGAGTCTTTACCGTCAGTAAAGTTGTCAAATGCTGATCTGGAGC
>JAUQWT010000152.1 GCA_030835005.1 Ignavibacteria bacterium
ACGGTACCCTTAGGAATAAAACACTACAGATCGTCTATTTCAAAAGAATCATCTTCTTTGTGTCAACATATGTCTCTGCCTGAATGCGGCAGAAGTATGTTCCGCTTGAAAATCCGGAAGCTTTCCATTCTACTTCATAGCTTCCTGCTTTGAGATTCTCATTCACCAGTTCCTCTACTTTCCTTCCTGTGATATCAAAAACAACAATTTCTACGTTTGATGGAGAAGATATATCAAATGATATCTTAGTAGCGGGATTGAAAGGATTTGGATAGTTTTGGAATAATTCAAATTTGTCAGGTATATTACCTGAGATCGGTTCTATGCCGATAGTATTTGCATATTTGATAGTAACAATAGAATTATAAATACCTCCAAAAGCGACGCTCTTTCCGGTGACAATCACGTTTCCTGATGTATCGGCCGCAGCAAACAATCCGTAATCATTCCCGTTCAATGCTGAATTATTATAACGATTCACTGATCTTTGATTTCCGTTTAAATCATACTGAACAAGGCAATAATCATACTGTGAGCCGTTTCCGGAACTTACACCAAGAACATAAACAAGTTCATTTCTATTATCATAAACTACATCATTAGCCACATCGTATAGACCTGATGGTCCATCATATACCGATGTCCATAGTTGAGAGCCATTCCGGTAACATACAGTACCGTAATTCGGTGTATTATTTCCATCAATTCTTCCGGTAACAAAAACATAGTTACTTCCGGATCTATCGGCATGAACCGCATTTGCAATATCCCCAAGATTCGAACTGCCATCATAGTTTTTCGTCCATAAAGTTGAACCATCTTCAGATATGCAGAGCGTAACATAATCGGAACTGTTATTGATATTTCTCCCTTCGGTCCCAACAACGTAGATCTTATCCGAAAGATAATCGTCAACATCAATATCGTTGCCATAGTCATCGCGGTGTTCTGCACCGTCATGCTTGTGTACCCAGTATTCGTTTCCGGGGACACCATAGCAAACAGTGGTAACATCTTTATTCCCGTTGCTATTTTCACTGGAACCGGTTACATATATCTTAGAAACTATGCTCCCATTATCTTTTGCAATCGTAATCTTGCTCGGTACATCATATGAAATCCCTGGTGCCGGAAGAACATTATTGTATGTTTTTGTCCAGTATTCAAAGCCGTCTGAGTTGTAACATATGGTGACAAAATCCAACCCGTTTCCCGTTATTGCTGTTTGAGCAGATACAAATGAGGTGCCAACATCATCCACGGCAATTGAAACAGGAGAATCGCCGGTGTAATTTGTACTGTACAAATTGACCCATCTGAAATCACCATCTGTTGAATATTTGTATGTAATAACATCATACTTGTCGTTTATATTCTTATTGGTACCTGCAAAATAAAGATTGCCGTAAGAATCAATTGCCAATGCTTTGACTGTTTCGTAGTTTGTTCCGTCTATTTTCTTATACCATAGCATTGTACCGGAAGAATTGTATTTTATAATGTAAATATCGGTATAGTTTGAAAAAGTATAACATGTTCCTGCTACATATATGTTTCCTGCCTCATCAACAGCCAATCCCGCCGGAACATCCCCTCTTTGGCTGGAATCTTCGAATCTTTTCATCCAAAGCTGGCTCATTTGTGCAGACGCTAGTGTACTTAGAACTGCTATCAAAACCAGAGAGTATGTGATTTTTGTAGTCATAATCTTATATTGTTTAGTAATTTATATTAGACTAAATTAATCTACTTAATGAGTATCATCTTCTTCGTTTCAGTAAAACTTCCTGCCTGCATCCTGTAAAAGTACGTTCCGCTTGAAAGTTTTGAAGCACTCCATTCAACTTCATAGCTGCCGGCCTTCATGTTTTCATCCACTAACTCAGCTACTTTTTTACCGGTAATATCAAATACTGATATACTTACTTTAGATTCGGAAGCAATATCAAAAGATATTCTTGTTGAAGGATTAAAAGGATTGGGATAGTTCTGAGAAAGCCCGAATTCTGATGGTATTTCTCCAGCATTTCCATTCAATCCGGTGAAGTATGTATATTTAATTAAAACCAGATCATTGCCTGAACCTGCTGTTGAAACTGAGCCTGTAACAATTATATTTCCCTGATAGTCAATTATAACATCGCTGGCAGCATCGCTTCCGTTTGAAGGACCACTGTGCAGCAAAGTGTTTTCCAAAGAGCCGTTTGCGCGGATCTTCAGCGTGCAGAAGTCTGAACCGCTTCCGTAACCCTCAACAGTGCCTGAAACATATACATTACCGCTGTTATCAGACCTTATGTTTGCAGGTACATCCGGACCGTTGCCGGGACCATTGTATATAAAGCTCCACTGCTGGTTTCCCTGCGAATCATATTTGAGAGTAACAAAATCCGAATTGTTTCCAATTGTAGCAGAACCGCAGACATAAACATTACCTGAGGCATCAAAATCTATATCAGTTCCAATATCGTTCTGTCCTGCAGGACTGTTATAATTTCTGTACCACTGGAGCCCTAGATCACTATTATACTCTACAGTAACAATATCAATACCTCCAACCGGCATATACGCAAAACCGGTCAAATAAATGTTATTGTAATTATCGATCGCCATATCAAAAACCTGTGTATTTACAGTTGGCGTCATATAGAAAGTTACTTCATTAGAAAAAGTGCCATTCGGAAAGTAACAGATAGTTCTGATCCAGTAATAGTTGCTGGTACCAATTTGTGAAGTTCCAGTAACGTATACTTTCCCGTTGCTTCCTGTCTTTACACTTGCTGCAGCATCTAAATCACCATTGTGATATGCCTGCATCCATAAGAAATTACCGGCCTGGTTGTATTTTACAGTCATAAAATCTTTTTTATTTACATTTCCATTCCACACTGTACCTGTTGCATAAACATTGCCGCCAGCGTCATAATCAATGCCCGAGAGATTGTCATCACCATTTCCCGGACCGTTAAAGATCCTGCTCCAGACCTCGATTCCGTTCTGATCGAACATAGCCAGAAAATAATCTTCACCTGATCCTGTGCTGGTAACAACACCACCAATAATAACTCCAAATGTACCGTAAGTTACTATTTCTACTCCGTAATCTTCTGAATTTGCGCTGCCATTGCATGTTCTTGTCCACAGTTGATTTCCTGCCGCGTCATACTTCACTAATAAAATATCACTGTTGGAATTAGAATATGTTTGCCCTAAAACAAAAATGTTACCAAATGGATCTGCCGCAGATTTTGCACCGAAATCATTTTGATTTGAAATTCCGTTGTATTGTCTGACCCAGGAAATATTCTGGGCATTCACATAAACCGAACACATTATAAGGAGTAAGAATATAGAAAGAAAATTTTTCTTTGTGTAGGCAATATTTTTTAGAAAATTGAGATTTGTCATTTCTTTACCCTTTCCTGATTTTGTGATAAGTTTTTGGTTATTTAAATTAAATTTTTGTTGAATCTTGTTTCTGAAATTCCGCTGAAACTTGAAGTTTTTTGCATGTGTCATTTGAATATCCTCCTACTGGTTTTGGTTTTTTTATGTCTGTACAAATATGTGACGCGCGTACACTGCAAAACAAAGAGAAGTAATCCGATTTGTCGCCAGCATGATATTTGGATTTGATTAATTTATGCATTATCTTGCCATTATTTCAAATTGGATAGAATTATTTGTCGCCACTATTTCTTCAATATCATGGAAAAAACGAAATTAACAGCGTTCCTTAAGAGTTTTTCCGGAAAGGAATTCAGAGATTTTGGGAAATTTGTGAATTCACCTTTCCATAATGAAAGCATGCTTTTGGGAAGACTTTATGATTGTCTGAAAGATCATCATCCGGATTACGAAAACAGCTCTTTAACAAAGAAAATTGTTTTTGATCAAATCTATCCCGGCCAAGCTTATAATGACAAAAAATTACGAGACAGATTTTCTGATTTACTTGAATTAGCTGAGGAATTTCTGGTTATCAATAATATTCTCAAAGACCCAAAAGAATTAAAAAAGCAGAAACTAAATCTGTTTGCCAACAGGAAGCTTGACATACAATTCGATCATACATATCGGGATCTTCAAGAACTTCTGAATTCATCAAAAATAAGAAATGAAGATTACTTTCTTGAATTATACAAAATGGTCAGCATTCACAGGGAATATTATGAATTCAGAAAAGCAATAGGAAAAAGAATTGAATTTTTTAAAGAGGGAGAAAAAGAGGTTGATCATTTTATACTTTATTTTATTGTAAAGATGCTGAAGTATTATATAACTATGCAAAACCAGGAAAGACATATTAAACATAAATATAAGTACTCGTTCCTTGAGCCGGTAATGAAATATATCGAAGAGAACAATTTCGATGAACACCCTGTAATTAAGATATTCTATTACCTCATAAAGTTAAGACTTGATAATAATAATGAAGAATTATTTCATGTTCTGAAAAGTCTTACATACGAATATCTTTCTGCATTAGAAAGAAATGACCAGATAATATTATTGGCGGAGCTATACAACTACAGCCACTTTAAGTTTGTTGAAGGAAAGAAAAACTACAGATGGGACCAATTCGAGATAATAAAACTTATGCTGAAATACACTGCATATCCGCAAAATAACGGTTACATGACCGAGCTTCATTTCATAAATTGTGTTTCTGTTCCCTTAAGCATCAGCGAAATTCCTTGGGTTGAACGATTTTTGGAGGAAAACAAAAACATCCTGCCACAGGGAAACCAATACAATGCATATTACATCGGGCAATGCTTTTTGTTAGCCGAGAAGAAGGATTATGACTCTGCCCTGAGAGTCCTTTCAAAAGTAAGTGGCGATGATTTCTTTTATCATCTGCACCTCAAGAATCAGTACTGCAAAATATATTTTGAATTAAAGGAATATGAGATGGTATTGAATGTATTAGATTCTTTCAGGAATTACCTGTCTTCAAATCAGATGATTCCCGATCATTTTAAAAATCCCTTCGGCAATTTTATCAGTGTACTCAAGAAAATAACTCTTGCAGTGTTAAATGACGATGATTTTATGATCAGTAAACTCGACAAGGAGATTAGTACATTTCCGAAAGGAACTCTAATGAACACCGAATGGCTGAAACAAATAACTGAAAGAATGGCAAAGTAAAAGGGCACCCTGCCAGGGTGCCCAAACAGGAACGAGTATTTAATGAGCACTATTTTACGAGTATTAATTTCCTGGTTTCTACAAAACTTCCCGCCTGCAGCCGGCAAAAGTATGTTCCGCTTGAAAACCTGGATGCATTCCAATCAACTTCATAGCTTCCGGCACTCATGTTCTGATTCACCAGCTCATCAACCTTTTTGCCGGAAATATCGTAAACAATGATTGTAATCTTAGCAGACTCCGGGATATCTAATTTAAATCTTG
This sequence comes from Ignavibacteria bacterium, assembly GCA_030835005.1. Taxonomy (GTDB): domain Bacteria; phylum Bacteroidota; class Ignavibacteria; order Tepidaquicellales; family OLB5; genus OLB5. Next base: position 5,419 of record JAUQWT010000152.1, read on the forward strand.
TTGATGGATTAAACGGATTTGGATAGTTCTGCGATAAAGAATAACCGGGTGGAACTTCAGTGCTTATTTGATTGATTCCGATTGGCAATCCCCATTTTGCAACATGTTTTGCAGTAACCGTACCGGCTGTTGTGAAATCACCCCCAGCATACAGATAGTCATCGGCCACACACAATGATCTTACCATTGCATTTGTGCCGCTACCAAGTGAAGACCAGTTTGCTCCATCCCATTTAGCAACATTTTTTGCAGGATTTCCGCCCGCATTATTAAAAATTCCGCCCACATATAATGTGTTGCCGCTGACCGTCATACACAGAATTGAACCGTCTGTCCCGCTTCCAAGAGCCTGCCACTGGGTGCCATTCCATTTTGCAATGTTTTTTGCTGATCCATTTGAAGCTGAGAGAGTAAATGTTCCTGCTACATAAAGATCATTCCCAATCACAGCAAGAGAAAGTACTTCGCCATTTGGAATACCGTCTCCAAGCTGGTTCCAATGACCGTTCCACATAGCAATTCTCTTAAGATCCATTCCGGCGTATGTTTTGTAAAATATGCCTCCCACATATAAATTGCTTCCTATTGAAGCAAGAGCAAGTGCAGTCCCGTTGAGGCCTGTATCAAGCGGTGACCAGTTTGAACCATTCCACATTCCAACATAGTGTAAAGGCGTATTGCCTGCATGGCTAAAACTGCCGGCTGCATAAACCGAACTCCCGATTGAGGTAATGGCATCGACATCATCATTTAATTGTACACTACCTAGGTTGGTCCATAGATTTGAAATGTTGTATCTCCTTATTCTTTGGGTAAAATGCCCACCGGCGTACAAGTAATTACTTGTATAATGAAGCACATGCACGGAACTATTGAAGTTGTCCATTGTATCTGTGCCAATCCATGTTCCTCCGGCCAGCATTGCTACTTTGCCGACAAATGTGCTGTCTGAGTCAGTGAAATCACCTCCGGCAAACAACTCGCCTGGAAGTCCCCGAGTTAATGACCTTACCGAACCGTTTAAACCCTCGCCAACAGCAGACCATGAATTCTGAGCAAAATTGTTTGTACTGCTTATAAATATCAGAACAAGAAATAATAGTGTTTTTTTCATAGCGATTTTTCCCTTCTAGTTATTGATTTAATTGACACAAAATTAGAAATGAACATAAAGTTTTACAAAGAGATTTTCTACAAAATGTATCCGCAAACTTAGATGATTTATTGCAAAATCTAACATTAATAGTTATTTTAGGCACCAAAAAGTAACCGGGTAAATGATGAAAATTAAACTAATCTCTTTGTTAAAAACCTTAAATAGCGCAGAACTAGAGAAGTTCGGTATGTATATCAAAACACCCCTGATCAACAAAAGAGAAACATTATGCAGGTTGTTGGATGCAATAAAGCAATTTCATCCCGGATTTGATGACAAGTTGCTAACTAAAGAAAGACTATTTGAGAAGCTGTATGGACACAGGATTTATAATGATGAGCTTATGCGAAACATGATCTCTAGGCTTTACAAACTGCTTGAAAATTATCTTTCATTTATTAATTTTGAACGGGACACATTTGAGCAACAATACAGGCTTTTAGATGAGCTGAACATTCGCAGAAAGGAAAAGCTTTTCAAAATGAAATTAGCAAAAGTAAAGAAAAGTATTGACGAAACCATGGTTATTGATCTGGATATTTTTCAGCACCGGCACAGACTAAGTACTATTGCGCTTCAGCATTTTTTCGCTTTTCCCTATCAGCCGGAAGTTGATATGAACTTACTGCGGGATAGAGAAGAGACACTTGGGCAGTATTTTCTTGCTGATTTTCTGGATGTATATTCTATGATGGCGCATGATATGACCCTACATCCTCAAAAAAGATATGACTTTGATCTTTATGAAAGCATTAGTTCTTATCTCTCTCAGAAATCTGAATTACAGGCAAATCATTTCTATCTGGATATAAATTATAATGTTATTCAACTACTGCTTATCCAGGATGATAAATACTATTACAAAACAAAAAACCTAATTAACCAAAACAGTTCGCAGCTTACAAGACAGGAGAAATCAAAACACTATACTGCCCTTTTAAGTTATCTTCAGGCTAGGATATTTGAAGGAGACACTGCAAAACTGAGGGAAAAATTTGAACTTTACAGAGAAGCTTTTCAGAATGAAGGTGTATATCAAAATAACAATATTAAACATGCGGAAATTATACTTGCAGTAAATAACTGCTTGATGTTAAATGAAATCGCTCAGGCAGAAGAATTTGTTAATAATTATGCTGACGATACTGATGAATACTACAGATTAAGCACCAAGTATTATTGTATTGGGCTTATCGAATATTACAAAGGCAATTTCGAGACTGCATTGTATAACTTATCAAAAGTCAATTATAATGATACATCTTTCAAAGGCCTTGTCAGAACACTAATGCTGATGATATATTTCAGCATGAATGACTCCGAAGGGTTCTTTTCGCTGGTCGACAGCTACAGACATTATCTGAAAACTACTCGCCGCTCGTCGCCGTATAATTATAATGTCAGCTCAAATTTTATCAACTTCACAATAAGATTGTTTAAGGGAAGGGAAAACTTAGAAAAGTTTGATATATCCGGATTTAAAAAAGAATTAACTGAAACTAACCATATTGCGAGGAAGCAATGGCTCATACAGAAAGTGGAAGAATTAGAAGCCTGTAAATAAAAAAGGCACTCTTTTGGGAATGCCTTTTCATTAAACCTGAAACCTGCTGCCTGAAACCCTTTATTTACACCTTCACAATTCTCATCTTGTAGAATGAACGCCATACAAAGTACAACGCAACTATAAAGAAGAATCCGCCTACATACGGAGCAGAAGCGCGGAATGATTCTGAAATTGCCATTTCCATCGCTAACAAACCGAACAATGTTGTGAACTTAATTATAGGATTCAGTGCAACCGAAGACGTATCTTTGAACGGATCACCAACAGTATCACCAATAATTGTTGCATCATGAAGCGGCGTATTCTTTTCTTTCAGGTCAACTTCAACAACTTTTTTCGCATTATCCCACGCGCCGCCGGCATTAGCCATAAACATTGCCTGGAACAGGCCAAACACCGCAATTGAAATCAGGAAGCTGATAAAAAATGCAACAGGCTCATTTGTTTTGCCCGGCGCAGAAAAGAATGCGAAAGCAAGCGCAAATGAAAAGATTGCGATAAATATGTTGAACATACCTGT
>JAUQWT010000153.1 GCA_030835005.1 Ignavibacteria bacterium
AAGGGCTGATTTCTTTCTGACTGCTAAAGCGGATAAATACCTGTACAAACCTGATGAAAAAATTACTCTTGAAGTACGCGCTATGGATTTCAGCGAAAAACCGCGTGATGTAAAATTTGAAGCTGTTGTAAACAGAGTTACGTGGGGCGGATACCCGAATTATAAGCAGGAAAAAGAATATGTCACAACTGTTAGCGGCAACACCAATAATATGGGCATGGGTACTGCTACTTTTGACGCTGCCGGCGAAGGGTACTATTCAATTGAAGTAAGCTCTTACGATACCCGCGGCAAAAAAGTGACTGAGGAAACATACTGCTATGTATCCAAAGGAGATATGTGGTGGTGGTACAACCAGTCTGGGGCAGTTCAGATATTCCCCGACAAAGATTCATACAAACCGGGTGAAGTATGCAAAGCACTGATAGTTACAACAACTCCGGGAGCAAATGTTCTTATCACAACTCAAAACGACAATATACTTTCGTATAAAGTTGAAAAAATAGACGGGACTTCGAAGTTAATTGAAATACCGGTTGAAGAGAATGCGACTCCGAATTTCTACATTTCGGTATCTTATGTAAGCGGGGGACAGTTTTATTCCGCCAGCAAAAGCGTAATGGTTATGCCTGAAAAGAAATTCCTTACGGTAAACATCGGCACAGATAAAACGACTTATAAACCTAAGGAAGAAGGGACCGTCTCAATAAAAGTGACAGATAAAGACGGCAATCCCGTAAGAAATGCTGAGGTATCCATCGGCATAGTTGATGAAAGTATATATGCAATAAAACCGGATGCCGTAAAGGATATCAAGAGTTACTTCTACGCTCCTAAATGGAATACAGTAAGCGTTCATTACAGTAATGCATATTCTTATTACAGCTATTCCAGGCTGATCACGATTTATGAACGGTTTGATGTAAAATCTCTAAGAGATAGTGAACTTGGTACAATTAAAGGAAGGCTTACAGATAAGAATGGCAATGCAATGCCATATGCTACAATCATTATCGATGGCGACTTTGTTGCAGCCACTACCGGTGAAGACGGCAGCTATGAGTTCAAACTCCCCGAAGGCAGCTATACAATTGGAGTGATGAAAAACAAAAAATCCAATGAAAGCGATAAAGACCTGAACGTAATTAAGGGCAGAACTATTGAAGTAAACCTGAAAAGCACTTCATCCGGACTTGTAATTGATGGCTTGACGGATGATTTACAGGTATCTCAGCAATCTGTTGTAACAGGTCAAGTTATGCTCAACGGAAGAAAGAGTGATGTAACCAAGACTATGGATGCGCCGAAAAATGGAGATGAAAAAATGAAAAAGGAGTCGAAAGGCGAATTCTTTGGTGATAAAGATCGTGAAGAAGGCGGAAGGTTTGTTGATGCTGAGGTAAGAAGTGATTTCCGGGATGCCATCATGTGGCAGCCTTCTGTAACTACAGATGAAAACGGTTACGCAAATGTTCAGGTAAAATTCCCCGATAACTTAACTTCATGGAGAATTACTTCAAGAGTCATAACCGATGACACAAAAGTTGGCCAAAGTGTAAACACAATTATTACAAGGAAAGACCTGCTTGTCAGGATGGAAACACCGAGATTCTTCCAGCAAAATGATGAAGTTACGATTTCAACTATCATCCATAATTATTTGGAGACCGAAAAAGAAACCAAGTTGAGCCTTAAAGCTGAAAACCTTGAAATTATTGGTAACTCAAACGAAAAAGTTTTTACGATGGGCAAAAATGAAGAAAAGCGTATTGATTGGCGCGTGAAAGTAAATGATCCTATGGGATTTGCAAAGCTTACTGCAACTGCACTCACAAATGAAGAATCTGATGCAGTTGAGCTGAAAGTGCCGCTGCAGCCGCACGGTTTAAAGCTTGCAAGTTACCAGTCAATGGATATTTCTGATGCTAATAAATCGGACTATAAGTTTGTTAATATTCCGGAATACACTGACCTTCGCAGTACTAAGCTTACACTGAATGTAGCTCCTTCACTTGCTTCTACTATGCTTACTGCGCTTGATGAACTTGTTGGCTATCCCTACGGCTGCGTTGAGCAGACTATGAGCCGCTTTATGCCTACAGTAATTGTTGCAAATGCATTCAAAGACCTGAACGCTCCTATAAGTGAAGCTACTAAAAAAGACCTTCCCAAAATGGTTGATGCAGGTTATAACAGGCTTTATTCAATGCAGCATTACGATGGCGGCTGGGGATGGTGGACGAACGACCAAAGCAATCCGTTCATGACAGCATATGTAGTGTATGGATTGACTCTTGGCAATTCTGCAGGTTACCCAGTCAGACAGGATGTGTATAAGAAAGGTATTACCGCTATCAAAACTCAGCTTAAAAATGAGACCCTGGATGCATCAACCAGATCATATATGCTGTACGCTCTTTCATACGCTGAAGGAAAAGATACAAAGCTTTTTGAAGAACAATTCGAAATTCTCAGCAAAGCTGAACTGAATGATTATGCAGTTGCGCTGCTTTCTATGGCAGCAAGCAACATTGGTGATAAAGAAACTTCAATGAAATATTCAAAATTGCTTGTAAGCCATGTTCAGGATATGGGAGAATCGGGTTCTTACTGGGGCGGAAAGACATGGCACTATTCATGGCAGGATGACAAAGTACAGACAACTGCAATGGCAGTAAAAGCGCTTCTTGCTGAACCGGGCAGTTTAAAGGATAACCCTGAACTTATGAATAAAGCCGTTAGGTGGCTTATGCAGCAGCGCCAGGGAGGCAGTTGGTGGAATACTCAGTCAACAGCATTCATAATATATGCAATGGTTGATTACCTGAAAGCTTCTAAAGAACTTGAACCCGATTATAATGTGAAGTTGTATGTCAATGGCGAAATGATACTTGATAAAAAAATGACAAGGGAAGATGTATTCTTAAAAGACCTGAAGTTTGTTATCGAGGGCTCTAAGCTCAAAGCCGGACAGAATGATATAAAGATAGAAAAAAGCGGCGAAGGAAAGGTATATATATCAACTGATCTTAGATACTATACAAGCGAAGGAAAGATCCAACCGCGTGAGAATGGCTTCAGGGTACAGAAAGAATACTTCAAGCTGGAAAAATACAGTAAGTACGGCGAGGATAATAAGATCACTTACCGCAAAAGATATTTTGACGGCAGCGTCAAATCCGGAGACGAGATACTGGTTAAAGTAAGAGTTGAAGCAAAAGATAAAGACCTGCAGTACTTCATGCTCGAAGATCCTATTCCCGCAGGCTGCGAAGTGATTAAAGATGACTGGGCTTATACTATTGAAGAAGAAAAAGACTACAGCGGATGGGATTATTACTGGTGGAGATGGTGGTATGCCGATAAAGACATTCGCGATAACCGCGTGACTTTCTTTGCAACATATTTATATGGCGATACTTACGAGTTCACCTATATAATGCGGGCACAGATACCGGGGGTATACAATGTAATACCGGCAACCGGAATGCTTATGTACTACCCCGATGTAATGGGTTCAAGCGAAGAACTTAAGATAGAGATTACGGATTAAGACAAAGTAACAGAACAAGGGGTTGCAACCCCTTGTTCATAAATAGGAATTGTAGCAGAGTCTTTGTACCGGGGACTCTGTTTTTTTATTCATATTTTGTATTTTCTTTAATCGTAAGTAATCATTATTTTTAGTATTTAGAATGTAAAATGATAATATTATAAAATTATGAATGGAACAATCCATCACGTAGAGATTTATGTCTCTGATCTTAACAAAACTATATCGTTTTGGGAATGGCTTCTTACAAAAAAATTTTCATATGTTATTTCCCAAAAATGGAAATACGGCATTAGTTTTCTGCTGGGTGATACGTACCTGGTTTTTGTGCAGACTGAAGAAAAGTTTCTTAAACATTCATTTAACAGAAAGAACATAGGTTTAAACCATCTGGCATTTCATTGCACTTCAAAGGAATTTATTGAAGATCTTACGCTTGAACTCAGGGAAAAAGGCGTTAATATCCTTTACCAGGATAAACATCCATATGCCGGAGGTGAAGATTATTATGCAGTGTTTTTTGAAGACCCCGACAGGATCAAAGTCGAGGTTGTTTTATCAGAGAATTAACAGACAAAAATTATTGCACAAATTTGTTAATTGACATGTAACCATCTGGTTACGTACAATGCAAATTGATTAGTTAGCTAAATCAGAGCAGTATGAACACAACTCCGTTAATTAAAGAAGTATTAATAAACGTGCCTTCCGATAAAGTTTGGAAAGCAATTACTGATAAAGATCAGATGAAACAGTGGTATTTCGACCTTGCTGATTTCAGGCCGGAAGTTGGTTTTGAATTCGAATTCATGGGCGGCGAAAAGGATAAGATCTTTCGTCATTTATGTAGAATTACAGAAGTTGATGAAGGGAAGAAGTTAACCTATAGCTGGAAATATGATGGATTTGAAGGTATCTCCTATGTTACGTTTGAGTTACAAGATGAGGCCGGATCAACAAGGGTAAGATTATCCCATGCAGGACTTGAATCTTTCCCCACTATTGCTGAATTCAATAAAGAGAATTTTGTCAAAGGATGGAATCATATCATCGGCACATCGCTAAAAGAGTATCTTGTAAGATCAATATAAAAAAAAGTGGATGGATCTTGTACAGAGATCATGAAACAACGGGTTTTCGTTAATGAGAAGATCTCTTGAGTATCCAGTCTAATGGAATTTGGAGAGAACTTTGGAATTCTTTTTGATTTCAAAAAATCAATAAACTGTTAGAAGGAAGAAACGAAAATGAAAGCAAAAAACACAGTTGAATCAGGCCGTTACGTAGATGGATTCGTTATCCCGGTTCCGAAAAAAAATTTAGCTGCGTACCGTAAAATGGCACAATTTGGCGCGAAGATCTGGATGGAACACGGCGCACTTGAATACAGGGAATGTATTGGTGAAGATCTTAACGTTAAGTTCGGAATGCCATTTACAAAGCTTGCCAGGGCAAAAAAAGGGGAAACCGTGATATTCTCTTGGATTGTTTATAAATCACGAGCCCACAGGGATAAAGTTAATGCAAAAGTAATGAAAGATCCGAGAATGGGAACAGAAATGGATGCAAAAAGAATGCCTTTTGATATAAAAAAGATGGCTTACGGCGGATTCAAAATAATAGTAAATTGTTAACACAAAATATTTTAGTGAATTCCTGTTTAAAAACAAATGAATGATGTAAACAGTGTTTTCTCAGCACTGGCAGATGAGAACCGCAGGAAGATCCTTGTCATGCTTTCAAAGGAAAGCATGCATGTAAATGCTATTGCCGGAAAGTTCAGAATATCAAGGCCTGCAGTTTCAAAGCATCTTAAAATTCTTGACCGCTCTAAACTTATTACTTTTAAGAAAGAGGGAAGAGAGCGTTACTACAGTCTAAACCCAAAACCGATCAGATCTGTTTTTGAATGGCTAAAGTTTTATGATAAGTTCTGGGATGAGAAATTAAATTCATTAAAAACATTCGTAGAGCGCAGCAGGTAAGTGAATACCGGGTCATATGCCCTCAAATTTCCTGATCAGTTCTTTTCTTCCCGGTGGTATTTCCAGAGTTGACTTTGTTTCATAATCATAGCAAGCAATAATTGTTTTCCCTTCAGCCACAATTTCCTCTGATTCAACTGTTTCTTTCACAATTGCCCAACTCAGATCAAAGCTCTTTGTACCAAGCTTTGAACAGCGCGTATAGAC
>JAUQWT010000014.1 GCA_030835005.1 Ignavibacteria bacterium
AGCATTTGTGGAGATCCTTCCCGGAAAAGAAGGCTTGCTGCATATATCACAGATCGATAAGAAACGTGTTGCTAAGGTCGAAGACGTTCTGAAACGCCATGACAAGATAAGGGTGAAAGTTCTTGAAATTGATAAAACTACGGGCAAGATATCACTAAGCCACAAAGCAGTTATGGAAGACGAAGAAAAAGCAGCTTCCGGTAAGGTGGAAGAGCCGGCTGTGAAGGAATAAGACAGATTCATTTTCTTTATAAATGCCTGTTCGGCCAAAAACGGACAGGCATTTTTTATTTCCGCTCTCTTACTCTCCTTCAAATCTCAAAAATACTCAACTTGTATTATCATACTTACCAAACCCTTTGTCTTCAATCACAGTCAACTTTTTCAAGTTCTTTGGCGGGATTATTTTCTTTATTAACACTATATTTGTAGATGAATTTTTCCTATCTTGACCTCATCATTGTTGTGCTCTACCTGGTCGGAGTAACAGCTTATGGAATATTAAAAGGCGGTAAACAGACTTCCGCCAAAGATTATTTCGTTAGCGAAAAAGCCATCCCATGGTGGGCCGTATGTTTTGCAATTGTTGCCACGGAAACAAGCGCGCTGACTTTTATCAGTATTCCGGGCGTTGCATATGTTGGTAACCTGAATTTCCTTCAAATCGCAATAGGTTATATTCTTGGGAGGATTGTTGTAAGTTACTTCCTGCTTCCGAAGTATTATGAAGGCGAATTGCTGACAGCTTATGCATATTTAGGCAAAAGGTTTGGCGCAAAAACCAAGAATTTCGCCTCAAGTGTTTTCATGATAACGCGTGTTTTTGCAGATGGTGTAAGGCTTTACGCCACCGCTATTCCCCTTGCACTGATTCTCAAAGGATGGAACGTATTTGCCGGTGCGCCGGACTGGCAAATATATTCATATTCCATAATAATCATGGCTGTTATAACGCTTATCTACACTTATATTGGCGGAGTGAGGGCAGTAATATGGACCGACGTAATTCAAATGTTCATTTATATCGGCGGGGGAATTCTGGCAGTATTTGTACTAAATGATAAATTGCAGACCGGATACAGTGAAATTCTTTCTCAGCTCTCAGCTCAGGGAAAGCTGAACTTTTTTGATCTTTCTTTTGACTTCACTAAACCATACACTTTGATAGCAAGTGTACTGGGGGGTGGGTTTCTTTCTATGGCCTCTCACGGCACAGATCAGCTCATTGTGCAGAGGCTGCTTACAACTGATTCACTGAAGAGCTCACAAAAGGCTTTAATAACAAGCGGATTTATTGTATTCCTTCAGTTCGCTCTGTTCCTGTTTATTGGTTCACTCCTTCATGTATTTTTCAAAGCTCAGCAAATGAAAGGTGATGAAGTATTTCCGACTTTCATAATAAGCCATATGCCAAGTGGAGTCTCGGGTATAATCATTGCCGGATTGCTTGCTGCGGCAATGTCAACTTTATCAGGTTCCATTTCTGCACTTTCTTCAACCCTGGTTGAGGATATTTATAAACCATATTGGGGCAAGGGTAAAACCGAAGCCCAAATACTTAAGGTCTCAAAAATAATTGCCCTCATCTGGTGCGGCATCCTGATACTCTCCGCATTTTTATTCATGAACTCATCGCAGGCAGTGGTTGTACTTGGGCTCTCTATAGCATCGTTTACATACGGCGGACTCCTGGGTACATTCCTGCTCGGTATTTTCTTCAAACGCATAAGCCAATACCCGGCTATGATAGGCTTTGCGTGCGGAATAACTGGAATGATATTCATTATTTACTTTACAAAAATAGCATGGACATGGTACACCATAATCGGGGTAGCGATTACCATTGTTATGGCTAATGTGGCATCGTTATTTATCAGAGAAAAATCTACAGCTTGAAAATGAGAACAAGAACCGCTTTATCGATTTTTTCAATCATATTTCATTTAGCCGGCTCACATATCAACAGTCAGGATTACAGTATAACGCGCAGAGCAATGGCTGAAATAAGCAAGGACAGTAAATATGAATTTACAGTTACGTATCCGCAGATCGTGGATTTTAAGGATAACATAACATCTATGAACCTTTTCAACAAGATAGTGGAAAGCAAAATGGAAGCACTTCTGGATACGTTCAGAGTATGGATGAAAGACCGGGAAACACCAACTGAGATGACAGGTGTTGGAAGCTATTATGAAGCCGGTGACTCTGTATTTTACGCAAGCAATAAGATCATAAGCATTCAGTTCTACGAAGGATATTATTTTGCGGGAGCAGCTCATCCCAATAACAGCTCGTTCAGTATTAATTATGACCTGGTTAACAACAAAGAACTCACACTTGATAATATTCTAACGGCAGGGTGGGAAAAGAAATTGTCAGAGATTTGCATCAAAAGCCTTAGAGAGCAAAAGAATTTCCCGCCGGGCACCGAAGATGACTGGATAGAAAGAGGTGCAGGCCCCGAAAAGAAGAATTTTGAAGTTTTCAATGTAACAAAAGAAGGAATATTAGTCACTTTTGTTACGTACCAGGTCGGTTCCTATGCAGAGGGTCCCAGTGAAGTGTTTATACCATACCCAGAAATAAAGGATATTATTAAAAAGGATTCTATGCTAAAGGATTTCATTAGGACTTTTAAATAAGACGGTGCAGGCAAGTAAATGTAAAGCAGATTTTGATGCTTCGATACTTTCAGGCAGAGTTTACTTTTGTAAATTAACTGCAGTTGGTTCTAGCAAGGTCAAAAAAACAGTACTGGTAAAATAAATTCCAATGAATACAGGTATTTATTAAGTACCCGGACTTTTGTCCGGGTTTTTTTATTGCCTTAAAAGGCCGATTACCGATACATATTTGTATTTGCGTATTAACGGTTTTCTTTAATTTGTATATTAATAAAGATTTTCGGATTACTTGGGAGGTAAAATGAAAACTTTAATCATGGCCTTATTCATCCATATCGCTGGTGTTAATTTATTATCAACTGAATACTGGATACAAACCAATGGCCCATACGGTGGTACAATATTCTCAATATGTGCACTTTCTACCGGTGAAATTATTTGTGGTACAATTGGCGGGGGTGGAATTTTCAGGTCGACTTCAAACGGAACTTCATGGAACAGAACTTTTACTTTCCCGGATTTTTATGCGATAGAATCTATATCACAAAGTCCATCAGGTAAGGTATTTGCTTCTGGGTATACGCCCTTTCCTATGATTTCTTCTACGGATAATGGATTAAACTGGCAAGGCTCAATTGTTCCTGCATATTCAAGATCAGTAACAGTAACGCCAAACGGATATATTTTTGCGGGTACACGCTACCATGGTGTATGGAGATCAACCGATAACGGGAATAACTGGTCTCAATCCTACAGTCCCGGAACCGAATATTGTTATGTGTACAATGATAATCAGGGTAATGTAATTGCATCCGTTGATTGGGGTTATGTTAGAACCAGTGATAACGGTAATACATGGCAGCATATAAACAGTATGTTACTCTCACCGGCATGGACGGTTACACCTTCAGGAACCATTTTTTCAGGCAATTATAATGGTATATATAAAAGTACAAACGGCGGATTGAACTGGACCAACGTTTATAATTTTGGTGTAATTATATGGTCTTTAACCTGTGAGCCTAATGGTAATCTTTATTGCGGCGGACCATACGGTACAATTTACAGAAGCTCTAATGAAGGAATCTCATGGGATAAAGTATTTAGTTTAAGACCTCCCGGATGGAACACATATACAGTTGAAGCGTTGGCATATAGTAACGGATATATTTATGCAGGTTTTGGAACGATAGGTATGTTCCGGTCTTCTGATCACGGTAATAATTGGGAAAACATTAACGAAGGTATCCTGAACAATAAAATAACCTGTATGGCTACACAACCGGGTAATCATGTTTTTGCGGGAACTATGGATGGAATTCAGCTTACGACAAACGGAGGACAAACATGGAACCATAAAGGCCTGCATTATTCTATTATCAACAGCATTGCATTAAAGCCTAACGGAGATATATTGGTTTCGACAAGCGGAGATACTGCAATATTCAAAAGCTCAAACAACGGCAATTCCTGGGAGAAAATATGCGAAATCAATTGTTACAAAATATTTACAGAACGATTTCCATACATCTTTGCAACTGTTTCTGGCGGAATTAAACGGTCATCGGATGATGGTGCAACATGGAATTTTTTCCCCATTACAATGAACGAAATTGCAGAATTGTGCTTTCTTCCTAACGGGGATATTCTTGCCGGTACTCAGGGTATCTACAGGTCAACAAATAATGGTATAAGCTGGAAAAAACAGGATAGCTTAATATTAGGATATTCATCAGTCAGCGTAATTAGCGGTACACCAGGCGGAGATTTACTTGCCAGTTCTGACAAACTCTATAGAAGCACTAACAACGGTTATAACTGGACAGTCATTACTGATTTTGGATTCAGGGATCTTATTTTTACTCCATCAGGCTATTTACTTGGAGTGAAAACCAACTGGGAAGGTGTAATGATCTCATTTGATAGCGGGTTTTCGTGGGGTTTCATTAATGAGGGATTAATTACAAAAAGGCCAGGTGTGTTTTGCGCCGATTCCAGCGGGACTATATATTTCGGTACTGACGGAAGCAGTGTATATAAAACTGATGAAACCTATCTTAAACTCAATAATGTTCAAATTTCTGTACCAGTTGGTTACATGCTTTCACAGAACTATCCCAACCCTTTTAATCCAAATACAAATATCAGGCTGCAAATTCCCGAAAAAGGATTTGTTAATCTTATAGTATATGATATCATTGGCAGGCAGGTAGCTGTACTGGTTAATGAAGAATTAAGTGCCGGTGTGTACAATGTTGATTTTGACGCCTCGCATCTTGCAAGCGGAGTGTATTTCTGCAAACTTATAGCTGATGAATTTGCAGATGTGAAGAAAATGATGCTTGTGAGGTAGCTCTTCTTTTAAATATTTGATAAGTTAAACCGGGTAACCGTCAAAATTTGTCCCCGCTCTTTGTTAGTGCGGGGATTTTTATTATAAGAATACCCTAAAACCCTTTAAACCTTTTGTATGCCCCTTTGTCTTACTAATACAAATGGGTTATAACCACAAAAATTGCCAAAAAACAAAGAAAACAATACAAAAGGAGAATAATAATGAAAAAGCTCAAAAACACTAAGAATTTACTTATTTTACTATTGATGCCGGTTTTGGCACTTTATTTATCAGCATGTTCTGAGAGCTCCGTAGAAGAAAACCAGACTGATGATGAGTACATTAAGGAAGTGCTTGTTAACGGGTATTCAAACCCGAATGCC
>JAUQWT010000154.1 GCA_030835005.1 Ignavibacteria bacterium
AGAAACGAAATAATTGCGGAGACGGTAACTTAACCGTCTCTGCTTAAATAAAATGAAAAAGATAACAAGAATACTGATAGTTGCCGCCTCCCTTGCAATGATAACAGCATTTTTCACGCCGATATGGATGATAGATCTCGAGGCTCCGCAATATCCGGAAGGGCTTGGGATGAAGATATGGATAAATAAAATCACCGGCGATCTAAACACAATAAACGGACTTAACCATTACATTGGCATGAAAAAAATTGAACCTGATTCAATTAAAGAGCTTTCAATTATGCCGTATGTGCTTGGATTTTTGATTGCAGCAGGTGTACTGGCAGGATTTGCAGGAAGAAAGAAATTGTTTACTGCGTGGATAGTGATATTTATTCTGGCAGGCATAGCAGGGGGAGTTGATTTTTATATGTGGGAATATGACTACGGACACAATCTGGACCCAACTGCTGCGATAATAGTGCCCGGTATGAGCTACCAACCGCCGCTTATAGGAAGCAAGCAATTGCTGAACTTTGTAGCGAATTCTTATCCCGATATTGGCGGGTGGATAGTCATAGGCACAGGCTTCATGGGGCTATTATTGCTGGTTTACGAAAAGAAATATAATAAACAGTTAAAAAGCAAGATCAAGAATGAAACAGTTAAAGCTGAAAATACTGCTGGCAGTAATGCTAACAGCAGGGTTCTCGTGCAGCACTGAGCCTGAAGAGATAAATTTTTCGGGTGACCAGTGTTCACTCTGCAAAATGAATATATCTGATACAAAATTCGGTGCAGAGATTGTTACAAAAAAAGGGAAGATCTATAAATACGATGCTGTTGAGTGCATGATGAATGCTCTAAGTCTTGGTAATGTTGCTTATGGCGATGCAGCGGGATTTTATGCGATTGATGCTTCAAATCCGAAACACTTAACGGATGCATTAAATGCGGCTTATTTAATCAGTGAGAAGCTTCCGAGTCCGATGGGCGGGAACTTAACAGCATTTGGCAAAAAAAGTGACGCTGAATCTAAGCAGAAAGAATTCGGTGGCGAGGTGAAGTCATGGAATGATCTGCTGGTGAAGTTTAAGATAAAGTAGAAAGTTCATAAAGTTAGAAAGTTAAAAAGTTGTAAAGTTGAATGCTCATAAAAAAAACGACACTGGAAATTGAAAAGCAGACTTTTTATAATGTTAATCCTTGCAATAGCTAATATAAATATATGCAGTAAAGATACTATTGTTAGACCGGGCGAGAGCATTAAGTATGCAGTTGAAAGCTCCAAGGCCGGTGACAGGGTAATTGTTAAAGAAGGATTATATAAAGAGTATGAAATAGTTATTAACAAATCCATACAGCTTATAGGTGAAGGCTACCCGACAATTGATGGAATATCAAAAGGCGAAATTATTGTAATACGCGCCGATAGCGTTACAGTTAAGGGATTTTATGTAAACAACTCCGGATTCAGCGGAATGCGGGATTATGCGGCAATCAGGATAGAGAACAGCAGGCATTGCACAATTAGCGCAAATAAGCTGGTGAACAATTATTTCGGGATATACCTGGCAGGATGCAGTGATTGTATTGTGATATACAACGAAGCGATGAGCAATGCAATATCAGAAAGTTCTTCCGGCAACGGCATTCATTTATGGAAGTGCAGTAATATTTCAATACTCAACAATACCGTTTCGGGGCACAGAGACGGAATCTATTTTGAGTTTGTTACTTCAAGCCTGGTACAGAATAATTCTACCTTCAGGAATATAAGGTACGGACTGCATTTTATGTTCTCTAACGGGTGCGATTACGAAAACAATGTGTTTACCGAAAACGGT
>JAUQWT010000155.1 GCA_030835005.1 Ignavibacteria bacterium
CGGCATATACTTCCTTTCCAGATTCAACACGAGGATATTTTACTTCACAATACTGACATTCTTCGGCTGCTTATTCTATTCGATAAATTATGATATTCACGATATATTTTCCTACTTTCTGCTTTCATACATTACAATTACTGTATGGATAGCCTTTGGCGGCGTATTTTTCTACACAGTCTTTGTTGAATACATTACTTCGCCTGTTCAGAAAATTGTATATGGAGCCGCGATAGTTCTCGTCAGCCTTGCAGCTTTAAACACCAATTACGCAAACAGTGACGAAAGCAAAAACCGCTATGTAGAAGAGTTCACGATGAACATCTTTAAAAACGCGGAACCGAACAGCATAATTCTTTCTACTCAATGGGATTTCTGGGTATCTTCAAGCTGGTATTTCCATTTTGTCAAGAACATCCGGCCTGATATTGTTGTTATAGATAAGGAGCTCCTAAGAAGAAGCTGGTATTTCGTATTTCTTGAACGGAATTATCCAGAAGTATATAACAATTCCAGGGCAGAGATCGAGAGATTCCTGCCGGAGCTGTATAAGTTTGAGCATGATATTCCCTACGATACCAAGCTCATTATGAAACTATTTGAAGACCTGATGACCAGTTTTGTAAAGAATAATCCAAACCGCAGGATATACGAAACCTGGGAAATTGAACAGAACAAAAATGAGCCTTTTGCGAAGGATTTCATAAGGATACCGGATGGACTGCTGATAAGAATTATTCCGGGAGATTCTGACCTGAAAAAAATCGGCGAAGAATACAAGCTTTATGACTTCAGCTTCACGCCTGCACCGCTTAAAGATTATTACCACGAAGGATTAATGCGTTCATATGCAATGGTATTGACATCATCGGCACTGTATCTGATTTCGGTAAATAGATTTGAAGACGCTAAGAAGTACATTGAAATCGCTTTGAAGGCAGATCCCAATTTCCCCAGAGCCCTTGAAGTTAAGAAAAAGTATAATTTATAAAGCAAAGATATCTTTTTGTATAAAATATTACCTATAATTTTATTGTTGTTTCCTGTTATGGTGCTTGCACAGAATGACTCGCTTGAGCAGGTATTGAAGGATAATGCAGCGCAGATAGATTCACTTGATCTGCAGGTTAAAGATATCATCATAACCGGGAATAATATTACCAAAGATGAGATAATCCTCCGGGAAATGAGCCTCAAAAAGGGAGGCCGGTTTACCTTGAGTAAATATAAAGATGACCTAATGAGAATTTACAATCTTGCCCTATTTACCAAGGTTAATATCATTCCAATTCCGGTAAGTAATGAGGAAATAACATTAAATGTTGATGTACAGGAAAGGTGGTATATACTGCCTCTGCCAACAGGCGGTATCGATGATGGTGAATGGAAAAAAATATACGTTGGCTTAAATTTAAGATGGGATAATTTTCGTGGAAGGAATGAAACAGTTAACTTGGGATTTCGTGCATTTTATAATCCGTCTATATTTGCAAGATACTATGTTCCCTGGATCGGTGATAAGCTTCGATTGTTCATGAGTATCGGCGGCTCCTGGTCAAGAAACCGGAATCAGAGCTTAAGTGCGGTCGGGAAACAAAACGGTTCAAATACCATTCAATATAAAGACAGCAATTACGAAAACATCCAGTACAAAGTTGAGTTTTCCCTTGGGAAAAAGTTTGGCAGGAACTTATCATTATTTACAGACTACAAATTCAATCACCTGAGGGTAAATTCATATGCTCCCGGAAGGACACTTTCACCAAACGGTGTTGATAGGTATCTGACTCTTGGAGGCGGGTTAACTTATGATTCACGTGATATTTATGAATATGCCACACAAGGGATGTTCTTCCGGTCAACTTATTATAGATATGGATTTATTGATAAGGTAATCAATTTCGGCAGGTTTTCTGTTGAGTATCAGAGATTTATGCCAATAAAAATTACTAAGGATTATTACCTGACAGTTGCATCAAGAGTCTTTACAAGCCTGGCAATAGGAGCAATAATACCGGTCTATAATCACCAAACCCTGGGTTACAGCGATGATTTCGTGCGCGGCTGGAGAGGTTTTGCTTTTGAGGGTGATGATGTGTTTACTGTTTATAATGAGATAAGAATTCCAATAGTTAAGCCGCGATATGTTCAAGGAAGGCAAATGCCGATAGTTAAAGACATACCGATAATAAAGAATCTTGATATAAGGCATGGGTTGTACGTTACGCTGATCTATGATATAGGTACTGTTTGGTATAAAGATCAGAGACTTGCTGATAAGAGATTCCTTTCTGGCGCAGGAATAGGTATAAACATAATCGCTCCATTTGGATATGTACTGAGGGCTGACTGGGTTTTCAGAATTAACAAACCAATTGTGGGCGAAATCGGCTTTGGTTTAAACGCTAAATTCTGATGGAATATTATTATACAGCCAAAGAATATGTTTCCGGCAACTCGCTGACAATTGTTGATGATGAAGCAAAGCATTTAGGCAGGGTACTCAGGAAGCAATCAGGCAGTGAAATATATGTAACTGATGGTTGCGGAACCCTGTATGAAACTGTTATTAATAAAGTAACCAAAGATGTAATTGAATGTACAATCAAAGCAACTCAGAAATGGGTTAATGAACCAATCATCAAAATTAAACTACACCAAAGCCTGCTGAAAAACCCCGACCGTTTCGAGTTTGCAATTGAGAAATCAGTTGAGCTTGGCGTTAATGAGATCTGCCCAGTAGTATCAACAAACACGATAAATAAGACAACTGATAAGCATGAGCGCTGGCAGCTCATAGCACTTTCGGCGATGAAGCAATCTCAAAGATGTTTTTTGCCCCCGGTTAATTCACCGGTTCAGTTTTCTGATGCAATAACAAATGCAAAGGGTGATTTGAAATTATTAGCTGATGAAAAAGATATTCAAAACAAAATCAACATTAAGGATATTGCCAAGAATTATTCAACAATAGACCTGTTTATCGGGCCTGAAGGTGGTTTCTCTCCCAACGAAACTGAGCTTGCTGTGAGTAATGGCTTTGAGATCTTAAATCTTGGCTTAAGAAAATACCGCAGCGAAACAGCTGCAATATTTACAATAAGTAATTTATTGTAAGTTAACTGAAACTATTATGTTAATCTTACAATTACAGTATTTAACATTCCTTTAATTTAAATCACATTCTTTTAAGTGGATAATTCACAGAAGTTTACTTTATGGGGGTAAATGAAAGATAAATTCAGATTAATTGTAAATTCTAATTTCTTCCAGTATTTCATAATAATTGTAATTTTAGCTGCGGGGCTGATAGTTGGTCTGGAAACATATCCGGAAATTATGGCAAGCCACGGGGACCTGCTGCACTTACTTGATCATATTGTTTTATACATTTTCGTGATTGAGATCCTTTTGAAAATAGGCGCAAATGGATCTAAGCCATGGAGGTACTTTTATGACGGCTGGAATGTTTTCGATTTTATTATTGTAGCTGTCTGTTTCCTTCCGATTGGCGGAGCATACATAGCAGTTTTAAGGCTTGCAAGAATTTTGCGGGTATTTAGACTCGTTACAGCGCTCCCAAAACTGCAATTGCTGGTTGGAGCATTATTAAAAAGTATTCCGTCTATGAGCTATGTTGGAATTTTGCTGATACTTCTTTTCTATATTTATGCAGTGCTTGGTACATTTTTATTTGGAACGAATGACCCGCTTCATTTTGGGAATCTGCAAACATCATTTTTAACATTGTTTAAAGTTATTACACTTGAAGGATGGATAGAGATTATGAATATTCAGATCTTCGGCTCTGATGTATACGGTTATGAAGGATTTAAACACATCATTACTCAGCCTGCGGCCAGACCATTTGCTGCCCCGGCATATTTCATAAGTTTTATTTTACTTGGCACTATGATAATGCTAAACCTTTTTATTGGGGTAATAATCAGCGGAATGGATGAGACACGGAAAGAAGCAGAAGCAGCAGAAATGAAGAGCAAGCGCAGCGACTTAAATTCGATTACATTAAAGGAAGAGATTTGCCTGGTTGAAAAGGAGCTTGCTGAAGTTAGTGAACATTTGAAACTTTTGAAAAACAGAATAACGTAAAGCATATGGTACACTAATTTTATTATTTTCTAAATTAATTAAGTAGCATCGTGAATATTTCAGTAATAGAGGGAAGCACTTACTATAGGGGATTACTTCTCCTCATCAGTATAGACCGTAGTACTTCAGAACCTGAGATTGTTCTAATGAAGCGCATCGGGAAAGCTTTGGGATTTGAAAAAGATTTCTGCAATAACGCTATCCATGAGATATTTGATAACAAATTTATCTTAAAAGAACCACCGAAATTCTCATCCACTGAATTGGCGAAAAAGTTCATCAAAGATGGTTTGTTTTTAGCACACTCTGATGGCGAAAACCATCCAGAAGAAGAAATTTGGCTGGAATCAATTGCTGTAAGAAATGGCATAGATACGGAATGGTTTCTTCGGGAGACAAAGAATGCAGCAAGCAGAAAAGGAACACTTGAAGAACATTTGGAGATTTATGATTTGAATATAGAGAACCCAAGAGTTAGCACTTTTCCACAATAGTTTTTTGCTGTTAAGATAAAGAGGTTATCTCTTGCTAAAATATATGTTTGATTTGAAGAACTCATAGTATTCAATGAAGGGAATTAATTTAATGACGGCGAATATACAGGTGAATTTACATGAGGGAGCTTTATGATCCTTATTTGGATTGGTTTCTTTATTTTTGTTCTATTCCTGCTGGCTTTGGATCTTGGTGTATTGCATCGTAAAGCCCACATTGTCACCATGAAAGAGGCGCTCATGATGTCAGGCGTGTGGATTTCTTTAGGACTACTATTTTCTGTATTTGTGTATTACGGTTATGAAAACCATTGGCTGGGATTGGGTTCTATTGTTGATTCAGTTGATTTCACATTCAATGACGGTAAATCAGCAACAATTAAATATATAACCGGGTACATTGTTGAAAAGTCGCTTAGTGTTGATAACATTTTCGTTATTGCAATGGTGTTTGCTTCCTTCGCAGTACCACCAATATATCAACACAGAGTACTTTTCTGGGGGATAATTGGAGCATTGGTAATGCGGGCTATTATGATTTTAGTCGGCGCCGCTCTCATAGCTGAGTTTCATTGGATACTATATGTATTTGGTGTATTCTTGATTATCACTGCTCTCAAAATGTTCTTCTTGAAAACACACAACACTGATCCAAATCAGAACATCGTTGTGAGGGTAACCCGGAGGTTCTTCCCAGTTACATCACATTATCATGGCGAAAATTTTCTGGTGCGGGCGGGCTCAAAAGCCTCACTTATGAGTGCAGTCCCGGGATCTCCAATAGAACCTGATGAAGCTGTCGCCGGAGCCAAACTTGGAACTTTAATGCTCACACCTCTTGCCTTGGCGCTTCTTATGGTGGAGACTACAGATCTCATCTTTGCTGTTGATTCAATTCCTGCTATCTTTGCAATTACGGCAGATCCCTTTTTAGTTTTTACCAGCAATGTTTTTGCAATTCTGGGATTAAGGTCTCTTTATTTTGCTCTTGCCGGTATGATTACAAAGTTTAAATACCTTAAGCCTGCGCTTGCAATGGTATTACTTGTTGTCGGGATTAAGATGTTGACGGCCAAAATGCTGAAAGAAGCTCTTGGTGAGTACTTCAATTTCTACCTTCTTGGTCTAATACTTCTGATACTTGCTTTCGGGGTTGTTGGTTCAATTTTATCAAGCTCGAAAGAAGAAAAGGATGACAAATGAGTATTATAACCTAATTGAGTATAAAGCTTGTATCCAGAAAACTATAAATTTCTTAAAATCCGTAATTGCTGCAATAAGGTTATTCTATGTTTCTTTCTCCATTACTGAATTGAAGTAATTGACAAACAACAGTTGGTGACTACGACTGAAATCAAAATAAATCCGAGATTCCCGCATTTTGAAGTAACAATTATTTTTTCATATTAACATTGAAATTTTTGCCTATTAAACATATATTTGGTATTAAATTTTCTTAATAGATCAACTTTAGCGGCAAAAATATGTCTGAAATCCTGTTAGAAATCCAAAACCTTAAGAAATACTTCCCTATAAAACGGGGATTACTCTCCAAGACCGTAGGCTATGTAAAAGCCGTAGATGATGTTTCGTTTACCATCAATAAGGGAGAAACATTGGGCCTTGTTGGCGAATCCGGATGCGGCAAAACTACAATTGGAAGAACTCTTCTCAGGTTAATTGAACCTACAGGCGGTGTTGTCAAGTTTGAAGGCAAAAATGTTACTGAAATGGACGCCAAAGACCTGAAAAAGCTCCGAAAGGATATGCAGATAATTTTTCAGGACCCCTACTCATCACTCAATCCAAGAATGACAGTAGGCGGAATGATAACCGAAATTTTAAAATATCATGAAATTGCCGAAGGCGAAAAAGCAAATAAAATGGTAATGGATCTGCTGGAAAAAGTAGGCTTATCCAGGCTCCATGCAAGAAGATATCCGCATGAGTTTTCCGGCGGGCAGAGGCAAAGGATAGGGATTGCAAGGGCACTATCTGTTGAACCAAAATTTATCGTTTGCGATGAACCCGTTTCCGCGCTTGATGTATCCATTCAATCGCAAATTATTAACCTGCTTCAGGACCTGCAGAAGGAACTGGACTTAACTTACTTATTTATCTCGCATGATCTTTCGGTTGTTGAGCATATCAGTGACAGGGTTTCAGTAATGTACTTAGGACAGATAGTTGAAATTGCCGATTGTAGAGACCTTTATGCGAAGACTATGCATCCATATTCGCAGGCTTTGCTTTCTGCAGTACCTGTTCCCGATCCGAAAAAGAAGAGATCAAGGATAATTCTGACTGGAGATGTACCATCTCCTGCAAATGTACCGAGCGGCTGTTATTTCCATCCGCGTTGTCCGCAGATTATCAAAGGCGAGTGCGAACATATCCGCCCGCTACTTGCAACAGTGAATCAGTCAAGCCACGAAGTCAAATGCTTATTATATCCCGAAAGTTATCCCACAAAGGATGTAAAAGCAGCGTAAGATTTTTATCCTAGTGATAGACGAAATCCATTTAACAAAAAGGACGCAATAGCGTCCTTTTGTAGTTAAGACAAACAAGTAATTGCATATTCTGAAGTGAAACTCATTAGGTTACTGTATTTACTCTGCGTATATTACTTATGAAATTGTCACTACAGTTTCTCAGAACTGCATTTATTGACTCTAACAACCACAAATAAAATGGATAAAACTAAAACTAAGGTACATCTCAGCTCAAAAGTTGAATTGAAAGCAAATGAGAACTGGAGTTTTAACAGTCCTCACAAACTGCGACACGGTTTATCAGGAGCAAAGGAAACAAAATCAATTGAAGAAATACAGCTATCTTTGGTTAATCAAAACAAAAGTACTAACATCCTTGAATTATCGCAGTCAAAGAAATTCGACGCTGCCAGGAATTCAGGTCAAAGGGAGTTTGCTAAGAAAAATTCAAAAAAATCGCATTACATTACAAAGAAATAGTTCTTTTAACTCTAATTTAGTCACCATTTAGATTGACTCGTTGATGTGATAACTTTTTTGCTTCAAAAGACTAATTCACTTTTCTCCCACAATCAAATATCGCCAGCACAAATGCCTGCCAAGCCCAAGCATATTAATCAGCCACTCGTAAACATTTTCTGTGTGCAAAACGATCTTGTATAACAAATTCACACTTGGTATGAAATTTATTCCAACATATCCGCCGCTGAGGGGCAGACTGTAAACAGTATTAAAGCTGTGGTGAATGATCTTAAAACCCATTTCATTCATTATCCGGACTGCAGTTTCATATTTGCATTCTTCATCTTTATGAGCTGAGAGTTTTCTCATTGTCTTTAACAGCAGATTTACATTTGGATCAAAGAATATTATGCGTGCATTACTTTTTGCAACTCTGATAATTTCACTTTTGACCTTATCGAAATCAGCTTCTCCGAAGAAATGATGAAGGGCATCCCGCAGAATAATAGTATCAAAGCTTTTGTCTTCAAATGGCAGTTTCTCCGCATCTGCTGCCTGGAAAATACAATCTGGGTATGTACTCTTGCAGTAACTGATTACTTCATCATCATAATCTATTCCAACACACTCCAGGCCCAGATCTGTAACATATTTAGTTGTTGTACCTAAACCGCACCCTAAATCGAGTACTTTGCCTCCTGTTATGTATTCAGCAATTGACTTAATGTGTTTCTTATCAACCTGACCCCAAAACTGATTAAGCCTTTTTTCAGGATTTTTAATTTTCATTTTCCCGGTTCACCTGCATTTCTGTATTTTACCTAATACGTCAAAGTTTTACAATGAATTAAGGGTTAAACAAGATTTAGATTGATCTCTTGCTTGCAACAACTAAACAGCTTCCGCCAATAGGTATTCTTTTGCCGTTTCCAATTCTATTCAGTTCTATCTTCCAGATCCAATTAAACACTTTATCAGATACCCCTTTTCTTGCCTGATGATCTTTCCTGTACTCATCAATACTTTTTGCTCCTTTTTTCAGACCAAGTTTATACGGCAGCACCCTGAATAAATATACTGCAACAGGCAATATGGAAAATATATAAGTTGAGCTCACGATATCAAAACCAGTTAACTTCAGTTTCCCTTCCAGTTCCTTAAGAGTATATCTTCTGAAATGCCCTGCTTCAACATCTTCGTTTGACCATAAAGATTGAAAAGCAGGAACCGTAATGTATAAATAACCGCCTTCTTTCATATAGTCATAAAGAGATCTCAAAAAACCCAAGTCATCATCAATATGTTCAACCACATCAAACAAACCTGCTGCAGGAATCGACCCTTTCCTGAATGAAGCATTCTCAAGTGTTGAGCAGACAATGTTTTTTAGATTCCTTTTCTTTGCGTTCAAACAGCCCTGGATACCGGGCTCAACGAGTATTGTTGATATTCCCTTATCCTGAAGGCTTTTTGCAACAAATCCATTGCCTCCTCCAATATCAAAAAAATAACTGTAAGGGGAATTCATTATTACACTTTTTACAATGCAGTTATTTCTATGGTTAAACCA
>JAUQWT010000156.1 GCA_030835005.1 Ignavibacteria bacterium
CAGTATATAATTTAACAAATTCCAAAGAGGCATAGGCCATGAAATTTAATAAAACACTCATTTTAGCTTATATTTTGCCGTTTATCGTTGTTTTAAGCTCATGCGGCGATAAGAACGACAAGATATCCTTAACTAATCAGGAACAGCAATCATCAGAAAAGTATAAGAACGATGCGCCTACAAGCCCAACAGGCGTAGTGGATTATGACACAAAGCGCATGGAAGAGAAAGTAGGAAAAGATGACGGCTCATTGAAACAGGTCACTTACCAGCAGGATATCACAGCTAACAATACGCAGGATAAGCGGATGATCATCCGCACGGGAACGATGAACCTTGAAAACGATAATTTTGATGAAACCGAAGCAAAGGCAAAACAAATTGTAACTAATCTCGGCGGCTATCTGACTAACTCAACTTCACAGGTTAATCAAAGCGGCAAGAAGCAGGGCTCGCTTACAATCCGCGTACAGGCTGAAAAGTACGATGCGCTTCTAACGGAGCTTTCTAAAATTGGCAAAGTAATGAACCAGAACATAACAGGCCGTGATGTAACGGAGGAATATGTTGATGCCGAGGCAAGGCTTAAAACCCAGCGCGAACTTGAAGCAAGACTGCTGAAACTTCTTGCAGAAAAAACCGCAAACTTAACAGCAGTTGTTGAAGTTGAACAGAAGCTTGCCGCTGTAAGAGAAAACATTGAAAAGACCGAAGGCAGAATGCGTATGCTTAAAGACCAGGCAAGTTATTCAACCTTAACACTAAGCATATTCGAGCCTGCAATACTAAATACTTCTTCAGGCGGATTCTTCTATGAGCTTGAGCGCGGATTCGAAAAAGGATTAACCGGATTTACCTCTATATTAGCCGGATTGATAACAGTGATCATTGCACTCTCCCCAATCCTGTTAATACTTGGATTGATAATCTACTTAACGATCAAATTCATCAAAAAACGTAAAGTGGCAAAAGCATAAATGTAATTGTTTCAAGATCAGTATCCCCAAAAACAATATAGAACGCAAAAAAGGGACTTTGAAAAAAGTCCCTGTTCTATTTTATACTGCGGGCACAAAATTAAAGATCTTTCAAAAACACTTTCCCCCTGTTATCAGAAAGACAGTTTGTTTCTTATTCATTACTTATTATATTTCCTGAGGAATTTCATGCTTTCAAGAAGCTGCTGAGACTGCTCATAATACTTATCGCCCTTTTTCACTTTTTTCAAATGGTACTCGGCATTATCATAGTCTTTCTCACCGATCTTTTTTGAGCCAATGATAAAATGATCTTCAGAAGTCATATCATCATTTTCTTCGGGATCAGTAGGTTTAACTTTTTCAATTTCTTTTGTTGGTCTTTCAGTGCCTTTAACATCTTCGGTCTTCTTTTCAAACTCAGGCATAATGGAATCAGATTTCACTAATAAGAAAAATACCCCGGCACCGGCAACAATTAGCATCAATAAAACAGCAACAAGAATAAATTTTGCTGCAGGATTCCCTTTACTGCCTGTTGATGAAGCTGAAGTGCGAAATGGATTATTATAGAAAGGCTGAATAAACTCTTTGTAATACTGCGGGTCTGCCTGCTGGTAATGTTTTGCCAGCTCATCAAAATACTGGCGGCTGTTTTGCCAGTACATCTCCAGTTCCTGTTTTGAAGGTCCCCCTGCCATAACTTAGAATATATATATCATTTAGATAAAAGTAAACATATTACTATTTACAGTGTAAAAAGAAGTATCTCTTACATTTTCCTATTGACATGTAGAGAAATATTATATTATATTTGCATCACAAGGTTACATAAACGTTCTTTAAGGTAACACAAAGATTATGGCAACAGGAGTTAGCTAGGTAAGGGTGGCTAACGTTTTTAGTAAGAATGCTCCCAGTATTCTGAAAAAACCTGTTGCCTTTTTTATTGGAAAAAACGCAAAAAAAGCCTTTCTTAATCTGTTTAAGAGAGGCTTTATTGCTTAATCTCTGCTAAAGGCAGGCAGAAACTCTTATATTTTAAGCTATCCGAGTTTCTTAATTATCAACTCGGTTGCATTTCCTACTACGACCATACCTGCTTCATCGCCGGGTTCATAAGTCAACCCAAAAGAGTCTTCAAGTTCTATGAGATATTGCTCGATTTCTTCTTGTGTAGATATCCCAATGCTGTCGAAAGTTGTCAGATCATTTATTAAGTCCGGATCCTGACTAACATAATCGGCAGTAAAATTAATAACCCTTTGATTGATAGAATTTTCCATATAGTTTACTTTTTTTTTAGTTTTTTGAACAAAAGGCGAAACGAATCTGATAAATATACCAATATTTAGTCAAATATTCAGTTTCGCCGCTTTGTCAGATAGGGGGCCGATAAACTTACTCAGTCAATAATCATTTGCCAAAATCTATGACTTCCTCGAGGAGTCCGTTGGAATCACAGATCCTAAGCTCAGCCCTCTTGTCATTCAGAATATTTTCTGCATAACAGAGCAGCATAAGCTTGTATTTTGCTTTCTTGAGAATGCTATTTGAGCCTTCTTTTCTCAGTATCCATCCGATTGAGCCAAAATTTGGCTCGATAAAATACCTATCAGTCAGAAGGTAATCATGAACATATGTCATCCGGTTCTGCATCCTCAATCTTTTTCTCCTTCAGCGATCACAAGGATATTCCTGATATACAGATTCATCATGTTTTGCATGCTTCTATCTCCTGTTATGTAAAAATAGAGATTTGAGATTTGATTTGTCAAAGAAAATTTTTTCAAATTGTCGAATGTATTATCCGGAAATTAATGGATTATTGCCAAAAATTAAGGTATTTTAGCATAAACTGTCGAATGATATGATATATAAAAACTCAAAACTATTGGTTCTTCTAAATACATTCTCAGCAGAAGAATTCCGGCTGTTTGGTGATTTTGTAAACTCCAGGTTTTTCAATTCAAGCGAGCAGCTAATAAAGTTTTATGACATAATCTCAAAACATTTCCCAGGCTTAACACATTTGGAAAAGAAAGATATTTTTTCCGGATTATACCCAAATGAAGAATACAAAGACAAAAGGATAAGGGATTTGCTTTCCAGAATGCTCAATCTAGCTGAAGATTTTCTGGCACATTATGAATTGATGCAGAATGAAGTTACGAAGAAGCACTTTACTCTCGTTCAGCTTGATGGCAGAAATCTGGAAAAGCACTTTGTGGCAGTCTCTAAAGAGTTTGACAAGGTCATTGAAAACAACAGACCCATAGACGGAGATTACCTATTGAGTAAGTATTCTGTGTTCAGGATGAAAAGAGAGTTCCTTCAAAGATTTGTAGCCCTAGGAAAACGTTCTTCCCTGTTCGAAGACATGAATGCAGAAATGAATATGTTTGTAAACTACACAGTTTTCAGGATACTTGAGTATGGTGTATTCATTTATGGGCAGAAATTCTTTTTCAATGAAAACTATGAAATGAAGTTACTGGATATCATTGTAGAATTCATAAATAAGAACCCGGAATTTAAGATACCCATTATTGAGATATATCATAAGATGATAGTACTTATCAAAAATCCGGATGATGTTTCCATTTACTACGAGATCAGGGACTTGCTGGAAAAGCACAAATCATCCATCCACAGAAAAACATTGAACAGTTTACTGGTGAATCTGTTCAACTATACGAAGATCGAATCTATTAAAGGAAAACCACATCTGAAAGCAGAGAACTACAGGCTTCTGAAGGAATCAATAGAAAACGGGCTTTATCCAAGAGAAGGAATTTTCTTTCCTGAAAACTCTTACATAACAGTTGTATCAACAGGGCTGCAGCACAGGGATTTCGAATGGACAGAAAAGTTCATGAATGATTTTGTGAAATTGCTGCCGCCGGAAAGGCAGGAAAATGCGTACAATTACTGTAAGAGCATTTTTAATTACAGAATAAAGAATTACGGTGAAGCATTGGAGGGCCTGGCAAGAGTTTCGATTGATGACTTTTTTTATCAGCTTAGAGTTAAAAACTACCAGCTTCGTATCTATTTTGAAACAGGTGAATTTGAAACTGCAAATACTTGTATAGATAGTTACAGGCATTTCATAAATACCCAGAAGTACCTGCCTGATCATCTAAGGATCAGATATACTAATTTCATCAACTTGACTCATCGTTTGGTGAACATATCTTTGGGTGGTAACAGAAATAACCTCTTTGAGATTGAGCACGATTTGGAGAAACTGGATCCCTCAAAAGTCGAAAATCGAACCTGGCTCATCGATCGGCTTAACACCATAAAAAACGCATGATTACGAATTATTCGAAATTATGGAGAATTATACTGGTTTTTAATCTTGACTTTTTTGTATAGATAGAGTATTTTAGTGAATTATCTTTTCATTCAAAAACTTTTTTACAAGTATAAACAATGAGCACAGAGCTTAGCAATGTTGAAGAAATAGCGATTAAAGATTATAAATACGGTTTCCAGACGGATATTGAAATGGATACCCTTCCTAAAGGCTTGAGCGAAGAAACAGTTCGTGCAATTTCGCTAAGGAAAGCGGAACCCGAATGGATGCTTGAATGGAGATTGAAAGCATACCGCCATTGGTTAACCATAAAGAAAGAAAACGAGCCTCGCTGGGCAAACATAAAATTTCCTGATGTAGACTTCCAGGATATCATATATTACGCCGCCCCTAAGCAAAAGCCGGCTCTTAATTCTCTGGATGAAGTCGATCCCGAGCTCTTAAAAACGTTCGATAAGCTGGGCATTTCGCTTCAGGAACAGAAAAGACTTTCAGGAGTTGCCGTTGACGCGGTTTTTGACAGTGTTTCTGTAACAACTACATTCAAAGCAGAGCTTTCAAAACTCGGAATAATTTTCTGCTCAATGAGCGAAGCTGTAAAAGAACATCCCGAACTAGTTAAAAAATACATCGGCTCGGTTGTCCCCTACACAGATAATTTTTATGCAGCGCTTAATTCGGCTGTTTTCAGCGATGGTTCATTCTGTTACATACCAAAAGGTGTTCGCTGCCCTATGGAGCTCTCGACATACTTCCGCATAAACACAAGCGGCACGGGACAGTTCGAAAGAACTCTATTGATCGCAGATAGTGGCGGCTATGTTAGCTACCTTGAAGGATGCACAGCCCCCATGCGCGATGAGAACCAGCTCCATGCAGCCGTTGTTGAACTAATCGCACTTGATGATGCGACAATAAAATATTCAACCGTGCAGAACTGGTACCCGGGCGATAAAGAAGGATTGGGCGGGATATACAATTTTGTGACCAAGCGCGGCGCTTGCCGCGGTGTTAATTCAAAGATAACGTGGACTCAGGTTGAAACCGGCTCTGCCATTACATGGAAATACCCCAGCTGTATTTTGCAGGGCGATAATTCAATTGGTGAGTTTTATTCGGTTGCAGTAACCAATAATCACCAACAGGCCGATACCGGCACAAAGATGATCCACCTTGGCAGGAATACCAAAAGCACAATTGTTTCAAAAGGAATTTCAGCGGGTAAAAGCAATAATTCTTACCGTGGACTTGTAAGAGTACATAAGAAAGCTGAAAACGCAAGGAATTTCACACAGTGCGATTCCCTGTTGATCGGCGATAGATGCGGCGCGCATACATTTCCATATATTGAAGTCGGCAATCCATCCGCAAAGGTTGAGCATGAAGCAACAACATCAAAGATCGGTGAAGACCAGCTGTTTTACCTGCGCCAGCGGGGCATTGCTATGGAAGATGCAATTAATATGATAGTAAACGGCTACTGCAAAGATGTATTCCGCGAACTTCCGATGGAATTTGCCGTTGAAGCGCAGAAGCTTTTAAGCATTTCACTTGAAGGAAGTGTTGGGTAATTCAATTTTCAGTTAATCCGCCAGTAGGCGGATTTCGTCCGGCTAATGCCGGACTCAACAATTAACAATGTTTGAAGATAAGAAATAAATAAAATATAAATATATAATGTTAACAGTAAAAGACCTTTTTGTAAGGGTAGAAGATAAAGAAATTTTAAAAGGTATTAGTCTTCAGGTTAATGCCGGAGAAGTGCATGCAATTATGGGGCCAAACGGCTCAGGTAAAAGCACGCTAGCAAATGTTATTGCCGGCAAAGACGGGTATGAGATCACAAGCGGCGAAGTTACACTTGACGGCAAAGACCTTCTGGATATGTCACCTGAAGAGCGTGCACGCGAAGGCGTATTTCTCGCATTCCAGTATCCCGTGGAAATTCCGGGAGTGAGCAATGCATCATTCCTAAAGACCGCACTTAATGAAATAAGAAAACATAAAGGACTTGAAGAGCTTGATGCTATGCATTTCCTTAAATACATGAAGGAAAAAATGAAGCTCATCGGTATTGATGATAAGCTCATCAACCGCCCGGTAAACCAGGGATTTTCCGGCGGCGAAAAGAAACGCAATGAAATATTCCAGCTCCAGATGCTGCAGCCTAAGCTTGCAGTGCTTGATGAAACCGATTCCGGACTTGATATAGACGCGCTTAAAATAGTGTCTCATGGCGTTAACACTTTCAGAAATAAAGATAATGCTGTAGTTGTTGTTACTCATTATCAGCGTTTGCTGAATTACATCGTACCTGACTTCGTTCACGTGCTTGTTAACGGAAGGATCGTCAAATCCGGCGGTAAATCGCTTGCTCTTGAGCTTGAAGATAAGGGCTATGACTGGGTTACTGACGCTGAACCCATTGAAGAATCAGTATAATCACAACACGAAAAGATAATAATGGAAAATATTAAATCAAAAGACTGGTACTTAACCAACTTCAAAACGATCGAAGGAAGCTTAAACGGCGAGAGTAAAACTCCTTTTCATGAGCTTAGAAGAAGAGCGATCGAAAAATTTCAAGAGATCGATTTCCCTACTGCCAAAAATGAGGACTGGAAATATACCAGCATTTCGGAAATTCTGAAATACAAGTTTGAATCCGTAGAAGCCGTTAAAGCAGGCAAAGAAGAGATTAACAAACACCTTATACCCGGCCTGAAGATTAACCTGGTTGTTATTATTAACGGAAATTATTCAAAAGAACTATCACATATTCACAAACAGGCAGATGGTGTGAAAATCAGCAGCTTTAAGGAACTTAGAAAAAGCGACCCGGATCTGATCATGGAACATTTTGGCAAACATGCACAGATAGATAACGGTTTTGTTGCTTTGAATACAGCTTTTGCTAACGACGGAATTGTGATAAGCGTACCGGATAATATTACAGTAGAAGATTATATTCATATACTCAACTTGACCGGCAGCGGAACGAAGAATGTGTTATCACAGCCGCGTAATTTAATTGTTACCGGCAAGAATTCAGTGGTTAAAGTAATTGAAAGCTATCATAGCACCTCAGACACCGAAAGTCTGGTGAATGTTGTTAACGAAGTCATATTGGGCGAGAACTCCCATGTTGAACTTTACAAATTGCAGAAGGAAGGCAATAAATCTTTCCATAT
>JAUQWT010000157.1 GCA_030835005.1 Ignavibacteria bacterium
CTGATATCATTTTCATCAAGCGGCTCGGGATCGATATAATTAATTACGTGCCCGTAATTTTTATCTCCTTTGCCCGATATCAAAACAATGTAATTAGAACTGAGAGGCTGGCTTTGCTTTACTATACTTAAAGTATAAGGATCGTTTGAATTGTATTTAACATAATCTCCTTGTGAAGTCTCCATTACCACTTTATTGCTGATTGTAAATCCAAGCAGCTGGAATATTGTAATAATAAGCAGCAAGCCGGTAATCAAGCCTGCGCCAAGCGCGGCAATCGCCATTTTTTTCATATGTGAATTATTCCTTTTGAGGTTAACCGAGGGCAGTGCAAGTTAATTGCTATTTATTAATTATACAATAGAAAGTTTTTATAACGTCTTAACTTCAGTATTTAAAGAAAAACAAATAAAACACAGCCATGGAAGCAAACTGAATTACAATTATTGAAATTATGAATGACAAAATAAATTTCATGATGTTCCAGAACTTATTGCCATCATAAAACTGATAATATGCAAAACCATAATAAATAAAGAAGATAAAGTAATATATCCCGATCCCGATCAGCCATTTCTCCACCAGGGCGTATAACAGTGGCATCAACAGGATGTAAATAAAATTCCTTTGTGCTGCAAGTAAAGTTTGGAAAATCAAGTTTTCAGAATAATTGTATCCGGACCGTTTATAGAAAACAAATGAAAAAAAAGCCATTACAGGCAAAGAAAGAAATAAAAGTACATTAAAATATGTATAAATGAAATTATTGAATTGAAGGAAATAAACCTGGCTATAGGTAAACTTTGCAAGTACTTCAGGCTCCACTTGCCTGAACCCAATTACTCCCAGTTTTACTGTCAAGAAAAATGATACTGCTACTCCGATTATAAGATATTGGATAGGGCTGAAGTATTTTTTTCTTTTCCCTTCAATATATTCCCTTGCAACAATACCGGGTCTTAAAAACAGCTCTTTAATAAGGAAAAACAGCCCGCTATCAACATGAGTAAAGTTGTGTATAAAGTCATGTAGTATATGCTTGATTGAGAATTTGTGTATATCAGATCTCTGTCCGCAATTATTACAAAACTTTCCCTCAAATATGTTTCCGCAGTTCTTACAAGTTATCATATATCAGATCCGGTTTGTTTATGATCTTTCCAGTTCCACCAATTGAGCTTTTCGGCTTTTGGATTTCTAGTCTCAGCGAAATAGACTGCGCACCTGAAAACATACAATAAGCATCTATCCTGCACAACGCCGGCAAAACTGTTGGATCTAGCATATAACTTTTCGGGATCTTTCCCTTTGAGATCATCCACCTCAATGATGCCGATATCAATCAAATCCTGAGCGATTGACTTCCCCACTCCCGGAATTGTCATCAAATTTTCTAGACGGCTGTCAAATCGTATTTTTTTCATATTTTCATTTCAATTATCTTCTTAAACACAGCTTCAGCCAGCAAAGGATATTGATCTTTCATGGGATGAACTCCATCAACTTCTGATGGTTCAATAAATTGATTTGAATCAAGGAATTCCGCCTGGCACATTTCGGCAACCGCTTTGTATTTCTCCGAAAGCTTTTTTGATTCTTCTGTTTTTCCTTCATAGAATACATCATTGAATTTAGAAAGATCGCCAAGTGAAGGCGGAGATATAACCAGTACTTTGGGAATTGTAAATCCCGGCACTGATGACAAGACTATTCTGATAAGAGATAGTATTCCCGAAGCTGAATCATCTGCAGTCTTTTCGAGCGAGCAAATGAGATCATTAATGCCAAGCATTATGATCACTAAGTCAAGCGGCACATGTGATTCCAATAACATGGGCAGATACTCCTTACCGCTGCGGTATGGCATGTAAGGCAGGTCCCAGCATGTAGTTCTGCCCGGAATTGATTCTGTAATAACGAAGTATTCACTTCCAAGAGAGCTCTGCAAAATTCCTGGCCAGCTTTCAGAGTATTCATACCTGGAGCCATCTAACGGATTGTATCCCCACGTAATTGAATCGCCATAAATCAGTATTTTCTTCATGAATTCGATGAATTTCCTGAATATGAATTGATTAATGCCAAAAATAACATAAATTTGTATATTATGAACTAATTTAATTGATGCGACTTTTTCTCTCCGGCTGCATCTAATGTACAGGATCCGGTTTTAACGTTAAAACAATTAATGACAAAAGATATTCGTGAATTCACAGAGCTTTTAAAGCCGTTATACAATGATGCCCTAAGGTATTCCAAGGCATTGTGTGCAGGCTGGTCACCTGATGATGCTGAAGATGTACTTCAGCAGTCACTCCTGCTGGCAATGGAAAACTTTGGATCGCTCAGAGATATTTCAAAATTCCGCTCATGGTTCTTTAAAATAATAACTACTACTTTTTACTCGTCGATAAGAAAGCATTTCTGGAAGAAATTTCTTCCGCTTGATGAAAATCCAAATATTGCTTCGATGCCTGAGGTATATGATAGGACTGAAAGTAATGATAATAAACTCATACTTTCCAAAGCGCTGTCTAGGCTAAACTCAAAAGAAAGAGCAGCAATACTTTTGTTTGAAATTGCGGATTTTTCGATCGAAGAAATCAGGGTTATTCAGCAGGAAAAAAGCTTATCAGCAGTAAAATCAAGGCTTAGCAGGGCCAGGGCGAAACTGAAAAAGTATATTATTCAGCAGGAAAATATTTTAACTCAGAATGAAGCACTCCGGGACAATCCCGGGGATTTCATAGGAGATATCGAAAATGAAACACTCAAACTCATCTCGGAGATCAGAATTGAACGCTGAAGAAAAGAACAAATCTTTGGAGCATCATTTTAACAGGTTAAGGGCCGAAAATTACACCGATAGCTTTCACGCTGTTGAAAACTGGCTTTACAAAACCAACATTAAAATTGAAAATCAAAAAACCGAAAGGAAGCTCCAAAAGATGAAACATTTCTTTTTTGCTCATAAGCTCCGCCTTGTTTATTCTGTTATCGCGCTTCTGGTTGTTATCGGGGCATGCAATTTGCCCGTTACACAAACTGAATCAGCAGGGCAAATGATAACCTTAGTTGTGCCGGCTGGTAACAAAGGATTTCAGGAAAAACTGAACTCATTGCCGTGGGTCAAGAATGCTCAGGTAACCTCTAACGATAACACAAATGAAGGAGTCTCGCAAACATTATATACAATTGTACTGACTCATGCCACAGAGCAGGACGCAAAGAATTACTGTAAAGAAATCGAAGCTTTGGGCGATGTTACTACAATAAGAATCAAGCCGCTTAATTATGATATTAAACGCCCGCTCTATTCTGCAGCTCTGGATAACTTTTTCAGCATTAAGGTTGATGCGACCGGTATGAGCGACACAGAGCTTGAGCAGGAAGTACAGAGACAGCTGAAAGAACAGGGCGTAGAAATGAAAGTTGGCTTCACAACCGGCGCTGACGGAAGAAGGGATATTATCATCGAGAATCCGGAATCAGATAAAAGTCCCAAACAATTTGAAATGACAATTGACGAGAACAACGGACAGGAAAAAGTTAAGCTCTTCCAGAAGAAAGCTGATCCTGAAAAGTTTAAAGGAAAGACAGATACTGAGATCAGAAAGATGGTCAAAGAAGAATTAAAGAACCCTGATCTTAAGGATAGCGAAATTATTATCACAAGAAATGGTGAGGAAGTTCAGGTAAAAGTTGAGACAGACAGAAGAGAAATTAAAGGCCCGGATAATAGATAGTCGGTAAGTAAAGAAATATTAAACCCCGTCAGTTAAAACAGGCGGGGTTTTTTGTTAGAAATTGAGTGTTACAGTTATCTGCAGTTCAGGATTTTTACTAAAAATCTATTGAGCGCGGAATTCCTTGTCAATTACATCAAACTCACCGGGATAAGTAATTGGCCCGAATACTGTTTCCACAGTGGGCTGAACTTTGAGTGTTACTCTTGAAGAAGAGCCGTTCTTTCCGCCAAGGGCAAGTGCCAGGTTTAGCAGATTGTCGTATCCGGCATCATTGAAGAACCTGATCAGATCGAACGACATCCCGATCGGTATATTAGTAGCCTGACCGATTCCAGGAACTGAAATATTTCCGACATTACCATTAATGGTCTCTCTGCTGTCAATGAACAATCTCCATCCCAGATTCTTTATAACAGCAGCAGTATTTTTTGTTCCGCCGGTTCCGTCATTCGGATTCCTTGCTAAGACATTCAAGGTAAATTCAACAGGCAATTTCCCCTGTGTGAAGTTTGCTAGCAGATTTGCAGCGTCAAGCAGACTAATGTTGCTGATAGAACCGATATTAGATAGCGGTACTCCGGCTAATTTCATACCGGTAACTTTATCTAACTTAAACTGCAGCCGCTGCATATTGGTAATGGCATCCATTACCCCTGTGCAACCGATATTTAGTACTGAAAGAGAGATCAGCACGGTAAACAAAGAGACCTTATATATTTTTTTCATTACTGTGATATTTGATTAGAACTTTATTATTAGATTTGTAAAAATAGAAATTAATATCTAAAATCCGAAGAGAATCCCGAGCTGCACTTGTATTGTTGCTATAGATCTATCATTACCGATAGGATGATTTGAATTTGATGCGCTGTAATTGGGATCTGCTGCATCATTTAGCGAAGTATATGCATCAACCCTGTTATTTGAGTTTGTTACGCCTTCGTATGATTTGCCAAATAGGTTTATGAGGTTATACCTGAGGCTCAGATCCATGGTGAATGTTTTGCCGAATCCAACCTCTGCTCCAATTGCGAAACCAAGCCCCGTTCTTGAAGCGGACTTTATGCTCTTTTCGTCGCTGGTTACTCCGCTTGTCCCCTGGAACTTGAAAGAGCCGCTTATAGAGGAGACTAACAGGTCTATTCCTGCATATGGTTTAACAGGACTGAATGGAATTCCAAAGCCAAACTCTGTTCCAAGCGTAAACATAAAGATACTGTTCTTAACTGTTAAAGAACTATTTGGCTGGTCAATACTTGCAACCCCGCTATTATCCAGAGATGCATAGCAGACAGAGAGTCTTCCGTTCAACGGTCCCAGCACAACTTTCGCTATTGCTCCGTAGTTAATACCGGATCTTAACCCGTACTTAGTGCCTGCATAAAAATCCTTTACGTCTCCGCTGTAATCTACAGTAGGTGAGCTCAGCCCCAGCATCGGACCTATTTTCAGGCTTAACTGAGAATATGAAACATTTGAAAGGATAATCATAAATAAAACTACAGTAATTGCTTTTGATTTGCTCATTTTTAATAGTTAATTATTGCATATTACAAAGATAAAAATATAAAATACTCATTCAAATATACTTAGTTAACATAACAAACTCAAAAAAGGATTTGAATACTGTAAAATATCTGAAACAATCTCACAATTAATTTTTTTGGAATATAGTCTTTTTAAAGAATCTATTAAGGCATATATTTGTTTAAAAATTTGTATATCACCAATTAATGATCAAAAACTTTATCAAATTTATTGTTTTCAGCCTTTTCCTTGTTTACGCGGGATATTCACAGCATTCATCGAATATAAGTTTGTATGCGAACATTGATCAGCATTCTTCTGATGGGCTTTATTCTTCCTGCTGGGGTTATTCATCTCCTGCAGGACGTGAATATGCAATACTTGGCTGCGCCAAAGGGACTGCAATTATTGATATTACTGATTTAAACAATATCCATGAAGTTGCTTATGTGCCCGGTGTTGATACGCCATCATGCTGCAGGGAAATGAAAGTATTCAGTCATTATGCTTATGTTGTTGCAGATGGAGTTTCCAGCGGCTTACAGATAATTGACCTTCAGTACCTGCCCGATTCAGTAAGGCTTGTAAATACATTTTTTTTCAACGGATTTTCAAGGGGCCACACAATATCACAAAGCGGCCCGTTCCTTTACATAAATGCGGGTGATTACTTTATTGGCGGATTGTTTGTACTTGATATTACAAACCCTGAGAGTCCCATAAAGCGAGGAGAGTGGGAAAGCCAGGTTGTTCATGATTGCAGAGTTATAAACGATACAATTTTTGCATGCAATATTTATTCCCCTCCCGGAACAATATCTGTAATTGATGCCTCAAATAAGGATAACCTTAGAACAATCACAAGCTGGGAGAATATTCCTCAGCCAGGGCCCCATAATATTGCTGTTTCTGAAGACAGAAATATTGCATATGTAACTGATGAGATCGGCGGCAATCCAAGAGTGCTTAAGATCTGGGATATATCCAATATTTTTGATGTGATCAAGCTTTCTGAATGGCATCCCCCAGGAATAACAACATCTATCATACATAACGTGGAATTATACGGCAATTACATATTTGCCGCTCACTACACGGCCGGGTTAAGGATTGTTGATGTCAGCGATCCCCGCAATCCGTTTGAGGCAGCCTTTTACGACACGTATCCCCAGAACGATAGCTTCACATTTGACGGCTGCTGGGGGCCGTTTATATTCCCGACAGAAAAAATAATAGCATCCGATAGATCAACCGGCCTGTATGTTTTTAAAACTTCATTCAGGCTTAAGAATAATCCCCTGCCGCCGCCGGGAGAATTCTCTTTGCATCAGAATTTTCCTAATCCTTTTAATCCAAATACTACAATAAAATACACTCTTAAATTCAATAGTTATGTAACAATAAAGGTTTATGATTCAGCAGGAAGGCAAACAGCTGTGCTGGTTGATGGCAATAGATCAATTGGTGATAACTTTGCAGTATTTGATGCTGCAAATTATGCAAGTGGGATTTATTTTTATACAATTAAAGCATTGTATAACGATGGCACACAGAAGACATTTGTTGATTCAAAAAAAATGGCATTAATAAAGTAATCAATTTATGAGTCTTATTGCAGGCAGAGAATTCGTTTTAAAAAGCGGAAGAAGAGTATTTTTGAGGACGGCAAAATCTAAAGATGCATCACAAATTGTGAAGCTTATGAAATGTGTAATTGCCGAAGGACCCTACACATTGGCAGAACCGGATGAGTATTCAGCAACGGTCAGTTCTGAATCCAGAAAAATTTCCCGTTTCAAAAAAGCACCCGGGAAGATTTATCTTGTTGCAGAAGTTGGAAAAGACATTGCCGGATTCCTTTCATTTGATAACTGGGATACAAGAAGAACCGCACACACGGGCCTGTTTTCAGTTTTCCTGAAAAAGAAATGGCGCGGTAAAGGCATTGGGAAAATCCTTGTACAGGGAATGATAGACTGGGGAAAGGCCAATCCGCTTAACAGGAAGATCTCTCTATATGTTTTCTCTACAAATAAGGGTGCGATAGCTCTTTATAAGAAACTCGGTTTCAAGGTAGAGGGCAAGTTTCTTAACGATATGATCATTGACGGAAAGTATGTCCACAGTGTTGCCATGTGTATATTCACCAAAAGACCCTAATTTAACTAGTTAATAATCAAATAATTATCAAAATAGGTGTTGACACACGCATTTTCATGTATTATATTTGTTTCAACACATAATGTTAAAACACAGAAATGGGAGAATATTTACAGAAAAGATTGAAAATGAGTAAGCAGCCGCCTCTCAGGCAAGAAGTAGCTCTTAATCTGGCAATTGCAGCTTCTTATTTTTCGGGCAAGATTGAGAAGATCCTTGGAGAGTTTGGAATATCGGGCCCACAGTACAACGTGTTGAGAATATTAAAAGGCGTTTATCCGGAAGGTCACGCAAGATGCGAAATAGCGATGAGGATGATTGAACGTTCACCTGATATCACAAGGATAATAGACAGGCTCGAAAAACAGGGACTTGTTGAGAGAGTCCGAACTGATGTAGATAGAAGAATGTCAATAACTAAGATCACCCAAAAAGGGATTGAAGTGTT